>JBFMCT010000017.1 GCA_040754375.1 Actinomycetota bacterium | reverse complement strand
GGGCGGCGGGGCGGCCGGCCTGGGCGGGGTGCGTAGGCGGGTGGGGGGCGAGGCCTTGGTGCTGCTGGTGGTGGCCGGGCTCATTGGCTTGGCCATGGCCGCCCTGCTGCCCCCACCCGACGGCGGCGGGGGCGGGCGTGACAACGCGGGGCGGCCGCCGGGGCCGCGTCCCCCGGCGGGAGACGCACCGCCTTACCTGGAGCTGACCGACGTGCTCGACGCCGGCGGGGCCGGGACGGGCACGGGCGACGAAGTCGTGTTCCGGGTCGAGGCCCGCTCTCGGGCGCTGTGGCGCACGATGACCTTCGACCGCTACGACGGGCGCAGCTGGCGGCTGTCGGCCGACCTCGACCCGCGGGCCTTCGAGCAGGCCCAGTTCCGGGACGTGACCGTCCCGCCCGGCATCGGCGAGGCCCCGGGCTCGCCCGGGCGCGACCTCGACCAGCGGGTGACCGTGGAGACGGCCCGGATGGGGCTGGTGCCGGCGGCCGCCCAGGTCCGCCGGCTGTCGCTCGCCGGGGCGGCCGCGGCCGGTCCCGACGGCACGGTCGCCGCCCTGCCGCCCCTGGGCCGGGGGGCCACCTACCAAGCCCGCAGCCGCCAGGCCCCCAACACGCCCGAGTCCCTGCGGCCCCACGACGCGACCGTCGACGGCGTGCCGCCCGAGGTGGGCCGTCTCTACCTCGGCTTCCCGGGCCTGCCCACCCGGGTCGTCGAGCTGGCGGCCGAGATCGCGGCCGGGGCGCCCACCCAGTACGACCGGACCGAGGCCGTGATCGCCTGGCTGCGGGACAACACGACGGTCCGCAACGACACTGGTGCCCTGCCCCCCGGGGAGGACCCGCTCGACGCCTTCCTGTTCGGGGACCGGGCCGGTTCGGCCCAGCAAGCAGCCACCGCCGCAGCCGTCATGCTGCGCTCGCTCTCCGCCCCGGCTCGTATCGCCGTCGGTTACCTGCCCGGGGACCGGGGCCGCTTCGGCGGCCCGTTCACCGTGCGGGAGGGCCATGCCCACGCCTGGGTGGAGGTCTGGTTCCCGGCCGTCGGCTGGGTGCCCTTCGACCCCGCGGGACGCTTCGACGCCCCGGCGGTGACCGACGGGCCGTCGTGGGCCCGCCTGATGTGGTGGCTCCTGGCCGCTCTGGCCGTCGCCGCCCTGGCCTGGGTGGCCTGGCGCTGGCGGGCCCGGCGGCGCCGGCTGCAGGCCCGCCCGTGGTCCACGCGCACCTACGAGCGGCTGACCAGGGCGGGCGGCCGCCACGGCCGGCCCCACCAGCCGGCCGAGACCCCCTCGGAGTACTGCCACGCGCTGGCCGGCCGGTTGGCCGAACCCCGGCTCGTGGGCGTGGGCGAACTGGTGACGTCGGCCGCCTGGTCGGGCCGGGAACCGCCGGCCGAGGCCCGGGCCCGGGCCGAGGCGGTGGTGGCCGCCGTCGAACAGAGCGCCCCCCGGCGGCCCCGGCGGGGCCCCAAGGCGCTGGTGACCCCCGTCCGGCGGCGGGCGTGATTCGCGTTCGGCGCTTCGTTCCGAGGCGGCCGACCTGCCCCCAACCAGGGCCATGGGGCCATGAACAGGGGGGTCGGGTGCCGGACGACGCCTCCCGGCGGCCCCGGCGGGGCCCCTCCGCAGCCGTGGCCACGCCCGCATCCCCGGCAGGGGCGCCCGCCAGGTGCCAACCTCTCAGGCCGTGAACGCCACCGAACGGGTCGAGGTACGCGGCCATATCGTCGACTCGCTGATCCTGGCCAAGGTGCTCGACATCATCTTGGAGGCGGGCGGCGACTACCGCATCGTCGAGTTCGACGTCGGCCGCACCAGCACCGACCCGAGCCGGGCCATCATCGAGGTCGAGGCCCCCGACGCCGCCACCCTCGACGCCATCGTCGACGAACTGGCCGTCCACGGGGCCAACCGGGCCCACCAGCACGACGCCTCCACGGCCGCCGCCGAGGTCGACGGCGTGCTGCCCGAGGGCTTCTACTCGACCACCAACCTGCCAACCCAGGTCCGGCTGAACGGCCGCTGGGTCGACGTCGAGAACCCCGAGATGGACTGCGCCCTCGTGCTGCGGCCCGACGGGCGGGTGCGTACCGAGCCCATGCACCGGGTCAAGGCGGGCGACCCCGTGGTGGTGGGGCGCGAGGGCGTGCGGGCCCAGCCACTGTCGAGGCCCCGGGGCGCCAACCCCTTCGAGTTCATGGCCTCGGAGGTCTCCTCCGAGAAGCCCAAGGACCTGCTCGTGGCCCAGGTGGCCGACCGCCTGCGGGCGGCCAAGGCCACGGGCGGCAAGGTGCTGGCCGTGTGCGGACCGGCGGTCGTGCACACCGGGGCCTCCCCCCACGTGGCCCGCCTGGTGCGCAACGGGTGGGTCGACGTGCTGTTCGCCGGGAACGGCTTCGCCACCCACGACATCGAGTCCCACGTGCTGGGCACCTCGCTGGGGGTGGCCCTCAGCGGCCAGGCCCCGGCCGAGGGCGGCCACGCCAACCACCTCCGGGTCATCAACGAGGTGCGCCGGGCCGGTTCGATCGCCGCGGCCGTGGAGTCGGGCTGGCTGACGGCCGGCACGATGTACGAATGCGTCACCCACGGCGTGCCCTTCGTGCTCGGCGGTTCGCTGCGCGACGACGGGCCGCTGCCCGACGTGTACACCGACGTGGTGGAGGCGGCCGACGCCATGCGGGCCCTGCTGCCGGGCGTCACGGTCGCCCTCATGCTGGCCTCGACGCTGCACGCCATCGCCACCGGCAACCTGCTGCCCGCCGGGGTGGAGACCTACTGCGTCGACATCAACCAGGCGGTCGTCACCAAGCTGGCCGACCGGGGTAGCCACCAGGCGCTGGGCATCGTCACCGACGTGGGCCTGTTCCTGCACACCCTGGCCGACCACCTCCTGCCCGCGTCACCTGATGGCTGAGGGCGCGCTCACGTGGGGGCGCCGGCTGCTCATGTGCCCGCCCGAGCACTTCGGCGTGCTCTACGAGATCAACCCGTGGATGCACCAGGAGGTGGCCGTCGACCTCGACCGGGCCCGCGCCCAGTGGGACCAACTGGTGGCTGCCTTGACGGCTGCGGGCGCCGAGGTCGAGGTCATGGGCGCCCAGCCCGGCCTGCCCGACCTGGTGTTCACGGCCAATGCCGGCCTGGTCAACGGGCGGCGGTTCGTGCCCAGCCGGTTCCGCCATCCCCAGCGCCAGGGCGAGGTGCCCCACTTCCGGGCGTGGTTCGAGGCCCACGGCTACGACGTCGTTGAGCTGCCCGAGGGCGTCTCCCACGAGGGGGCGGGCGACGCCCTGCCCTTCGGCCGGGCCATCCTGTCGGGGTACCGGTTCCGCTCCGACGCGGCCGCCCACACGGCGCTCTCCGACCTGCTCGCCGTGCCCGTGCGCCCGATCGAGCTGGCCGACCCCCGCTACTACCACCTCGACCTCACCTTCTGCCCGCTCGACGGCCGCCGGGCGCTGGTCGCCCCCGAGGCGTGGGACACATACGGCCGCCGGGTGGTCGAGGCGCTGGTGCCCGAGCCCTTCGCCCTCCAACCCGAGGAGACGGCCGCTTTCTGCGCCAACTCGGTGGTGGTCGGCACCAACGTGGTCATGCCCACGTGCCCGCCCCGGGTCGGCCGCCAGCTCGAGGCGTGGGGCTTCGCCGTGGCCGAGGTCGACGTCGGCGAGTTCCAGAAGGCGGGCGGGGCGTGCCGGTGCCTCACCCTGGCCCTCGACGTCGACCTGCCCTGAGCCGCCTACCGTTGCCGCCATGCGGATCGCGATCTTGGGCACGGGCCGGGTGGGGTCGGCCCTGGGGACGGGTTGGGCGGCGCGGGGCCACACGGTCGTGTTCGGGTCGCGCCGGCCCGCCCAGGTGAGCTGTTCGGTGGGCAACGCCGAGACCTTCGCGGGCGCGGCCGGGCGCAGCCAGGTGGTGGTGCTGGCCGTGCCCTACGAGGTGGTGGGTGACGTGGTGGCGGCTGCGGGGGACCTGTCGGGCCGGGTAGTGGCCGACGCCACCAACCCCATGGGCCAGCCGGTGGCGGGCGGCGGATCGGGAGCCGAACGGGTGGCGTCGCTGGCCCCCGGTGCCCACGTCGTCAAGGCGTTCAACACCATGGGGTTCGAGACCATGGCCAGTCCCGTGATCGAAGGTCGGGCCGCCCTTGCCTTGATGGCCGGCGACGACGTCGGGGCCAAGGAGGTGGTTGCCTCCCTGGCCCGCGACCTCGGGTTCGACGCCGTCGACGCGGGCGGGCTGACCGCGGCCCGCCACCTCGAGTCCCTGGCCGAACTGTGGGTGCACCTGGCGATGAGGGCTGGTCTCGGCCGGGACATGGCCTTCGCCCTCCTGCGCCGCTGAGGGCGGCCCTGTGCCAGGGTGGGGCATGTGCCGGAGCATCGTTGTCCTGCGGGGACCTGAACCGACCAGCGACGAGGACGTGCAGGCCGCCGCCCTCCAGTTCGTGCGCAAGGTGAGCGGCTACCGCCAGCCGTCCAAGGCCAACGCCGAGGTGTTCGACCGGGCCGTGGCCGAGGTGTCGGCGTCGGTCCGCCGGCTCCTCGACGACCTAGTCAGCCCGCCCGGGGCACGGCCGCCAGCCCTGCGCGGGGCCCGTGCCCGAGGAGCCCCTACGAAGGGGTAGCGGCCCGCTCCTGCTCTTGCTGGCCCGCCCGGCGGCTGCCACGCGAGGCCACCCGCCAGATAGCCGCCGCGAAACCGATCGAAACCACGGCCAGGGTCAGGTGCACGGCCTTGAACCCAGCCGAGTGGGTCGGGTCGCCCAGCAGGTTGCGGACGAAGAAGGTCCAGATGAACACCGTCCACAATGCGGCCAGACGGAGGACGAGCGAGTCGCGGCGAGCCATGGCCCCGAAGCTACCCGGCCCGGGTCACGGGTAGTAATCGCCGCCCGAGGGAGAGGCAGGAGCCTGCTCGGCCGTCGTCGGGGTCTCGACGACCCCCCCGTCGTCGGCCCCGCCACAGGCGGCCGCCCCCAGGGCGGCCACCGCGGCCAGGCCCGCCACCGCCAGCCGCACGGCCGCGGCCACCCGGGCGACGGCCCGGCCCCTCGCACCCACGCTCACGCGCTCACCTCCCAGAGCTGGCCCTGGCCGGTGTCGCGCACCCGGCGGGGGACGCCGGCCCAGGGGATGTTGTCCATGAACACCCACGCCCGCCGGTGGATGGTGGTCGGGCCCCAGGCAGCCAGCGCCGCCTTGTGGCGGGGGCACGGGTATCCCTTGTTGAGGTCGAAGTCGTAGCCCGGGAAGTGCTCGGCCTCGGCCCGCATGATGCGGTCACGGCTCACCTTGGCCAGCACCGAAGCGGTGGCGATCGACAGGCACCTTGCGTCCCCTTTCACAAGTCGTTTGACCCGGGCCCCGCCCACGAAGTCCCAGTTGCCATCGACCAGCACTACGTCGGGGACCACCCCAAGGGATTGGACGGCCCGGCGGGCAGCCAGCTTCTGGGCCGCGGACATGCCCAGCTCGTCGCACTCGGCCTGGCTGGCATGGCCCACGCCCCATGCCGCGCACCACGCCGCCAGCCGCGGGAACAGGTGCTCGCGCTCGGGCTCGGTCAGCATCTTGGAGTCCCGAACCTTGCGCAGGCGTTTCTCCCGGGGCAGCACGGCTGCCCCCACGGAGATGGGCCCGGCCCACGCGCCCCGGCCGACCTCGTCCACCCCCACGACGATCTCGGCGCCCTCGTCCCACAGCTCCCGCTCGGTGGCCAGGCTGGGCACCACCTGGCGCCTGACCACCGGCGGCCTCACGGGCGGGACGATCAAGGCCATGGCGCCGAACGTTACCCGCCGGCCTCCCCGACCGGGGGCACCGCTTAGCGGGCTGCCGGCGGTGGCCGTGGACTACCGGCCCCAACTGTCGATGACGGCGTGGCCAGGGACGCCCGTTACCTGGGGACGAGGTCCTCACGATCGACAAGTTCCAGGGCCCGCTGGCGCGAGCCCCCTGCGGTCGTTAGCCTCCAGGCACTAAGGGTTCGGCACCGATTGGGGGGGGATCGCGGTGCGTCGGTTCCGATTCAAGCTGTGGACCGCAGTGGGCGCGGGCTTGTTGGCGGGGGTCACCGGTGCCTCGCCCATCACCGCCCAGCAGGGCGACGAGATCACCCCGGTGGTGACGGCCGCCGTCCAGGTGACGACCAACCCAGATCCGGCGCGCGGGCATTCCACCCCGCTGATCACCCGCAACCCGAAGACGGGCGTGCTCGTCATCGCCGATTGCGAGGCCCGCACCAAGAGGACCATCGACGTCTACCGATCGACCGACGACGGCCGGTCGTGGTCACCGGGCGGCAGCCCCATGACCAGCCCCTGGACCGACGCGTGCGGCAACCCCGACTCCAACATCAGCCACAGCATGGTGTACGACAAGGACGGCGTCCTGTACATCGGGTTCCACGCCAGCGACCCGAGGTTCGCCACCATCGACCGGCCGAACCGGCCGGTCCACATCTGGTTGGCCAAGTCGGACGACGACGGCCTCACGTTCGAGACCGTCCGCGTCTACGAGGCCCCCGAGGCCCCCGAGGCCGACCGTGGCCTCAAGCGCAACTACCGGGCGTGGGTGGCCGTCGACCCGAACAACCCACGGTACGTCTACGTCTCGTGGATGCAGTTCCACCTCAACGACGACGTGCCGTCGGGCAACAAGGCGCTGATCGTGGCGTCCAGTGACGGTGGCCGTACGTTCGGCCCGCCCTTCTCGTTGCGGGAGGGCGATCCGCAAGGGTCTTACGAGGGGCGGCCGGCGGTCGACGGAAAGGGCGTAGTGCACGTGACCTTCGCCGGGCGGGGCCGGGTCGAGCCGGCTCCGGCGGGCCAGCCTGCCCCGCAGCCGCCCATCCGCACCGTGCTCTACCGCTCCTCCTCCGACCATGGCCAGACCTGGTCTGACGCGAAGCAGATCGAGGAGGGCAACGCGGGCTTCGCCCACAACCGGAAGTGGGCCCTTCGGGCCGACCCCAACTCCGACAACCTCTACGCCATCTGGTATGGCCACCCCAATCCCCGACCGTCACTGCCGGCCGACGACCGCGACGTCTACATCCGGGTGTCACGCGACTCCGGCGCGACGTGGGAGGACCGGCGGATGGTGAGCGACGGCGACCTCCCCAACGTCCACCACATGCACCCCAACATCTCGCTCGCGCCGAACGGGCGGATCGACGTCGTCTGGCTCGACAACCGCAACAGCCCGGTGCCGGCGGGCACCAATACGCCGCCGGGTGTCTCCTTCTACATCGGCCACCAAGACGTGTGGTGGTCATACTCCCTCGACCAGGGCCGGACCTTCTCCGAGGGGATCAAGATCAACGACCGCATCATCGACCGCCGTTTCGGCATCTGGCAGGGCAACGCCGACATCCACGGGCCGACCGGCATCGTGTCGAGCGACGACGCGGTGTACTTCGCCTGGCAGGACAGCCGGAACGGGACGAACGAGGGGTCAGCCGACGACACTTACTTCGCCAGCGTCCACCTCCACGGAACGCCCCAGGTCATCGCGAAAGACGACGACGAGGGCGTACCCGACGCCGTCCTTATGGGCGCCGGGCTGGCCATCGGCATGGGCCTGGCCATGATCGTCGTCTTCGCCGTCAGCCGCAGCCGAGCCGCCACCTAGCCGGCTACCGACTAGCCGCTGGTAGCGAGCGTCCTGCCACGGTTCGCCCTGGGGGGTGTCGTTCTCCATGCGGGGACCAGTCATCCCAACCCCATCCTGAGGTCGCCCACAAGGGCCACGAGCGAGGCGGCCAGTTCCTCAGACGGCGCCGCCGCTCCGGCTGCCCGCACCACCATCGCTATACCCTCGGAACTGGGCGAGCCGAAGAGCCGCGAGAGGAGGTCGATCGCCTCCCCCGTCGGCAGCGCAAGCCCGAACGCAGAGCGGGTCAGGCACGCCAGGCGTCCTCGTTCTTCCCCATCCAGTCCAGGAGTTCACCCACCTACCGCAGTTCGACCCCTGGGCCGCGGGCCACGACCCGGCCCACGGTCACGAAGCCGGCCTCGGCCAGGCCCTGGTCGGTGGCCGCCGACGGCGACACGGCAGCCAGCAGCCCACCGGAGGTCTGGGGGTCGAAGCACAGGTTCTCGACGGCCCGGGGCACGCCCGCGCCGACCGTCACGTGGTCCTGCAGGTAGGCCCGGTTACGGGCGTCGCCCCCGGTGACCACACCGGCCTCGGCCACCTCCCGGGCCCCGGGGTAGAAGGGCACCGAGGCGGCATCGATCTCGAACCCGGCCCCCGACCGCTCGGCCATCTCCCAGGCGTGGCCGAACAGGCCGAACCCGGTGACGTCGGTGACGGCGTGGGGTGGTTCGGCCAGGGCCGACAGGGCCTCGGCCGCCCCCCGGTTCAGCCGGCGCATGTGGGCGATGGCGATCGCCTTGTCGTCGGGCTGCCCGCCGGCCAGCAGGATGCCCGTGCCCACCGGCTTCGACAGCATGAGCACGTCCCCGGGGACGGCTCCTGCCTTGGTCCACACCCGGTCGGGATGGACCAGCCCCTGCACGGCCAGGCCGAAGATGGGTTCTTCCGAACGGATGGTGTGGCCCCCGGCCACCACGCCCCCGGCCTGGGAGACAACGTCGGCCGCGGCCGCCAGGATCGCCGCCACCGCCTCGACGGGCAGCTTCTCGGGAAAGGCGCTGATGTTCAGGGCGAGGACCACCCGGCCGCCCATGGCGAACACGTCGCTGCAGGCGTTGGCCGCGGCGATGGCCCCGAAGTCGGCGGGGTCGTCGACCAGGGGGGGGAAGAAGTCGGTGGTGGCCACCAGGGCGGCGTCGTCGGACAGCCGGTAGACGGCGGCGTCGTCGAACGGGGCCAGGCCCACCAGCAGCGAAGGGTCGGGCATGGCCGCGGCCAGCGACTTGACCAGACCGGAGAGGGGCGAGCCTCCCCACTTGGCCGCACAGCCGCCGCACGAGGTCCACTCGGTGAGCTTCAGGGTCGTTTCCACGCCGGCCAGTATCGCCGGTGAGGACCGCTACGGCAGCCCACCCCTCAGCGGTTGGGCGTGAGGGAGTCGTTGAGGCCGTCGCCCAGGAGGTTGACGGCCATCACGGCCAGGGCCAGGGCGATCCCGGGGAACACCGACATCCACCATGCCACCCGGATGAACCGCTGGGCGTTGGAGACCAGGAAGCCGAGGCTCATGGCATTGGGGTCGCCCAGGCCCAAGAAGCTGAGGCTGGCCTCGAGCAGGATGATCCGCGAGGCCAGCAGGGCGATGACCACCACGGCTGCGGGCACCAGGTTGGGCAGGATGTGCCGGACCAGGATGCGGGTGTTGGTGGCCCCCAAGGAGCGGGCGGCCTCCACGAACTGTCTCTCGCGCATCGACAGGGCGTCGGCCCGCACGACCCGGGCCAGCATGGGCCACGAGGTGAGCCCCAGCACGAGGATCATGTTGTCCATCCCGCTCCCGAACAGGGCCAGCACCAGCAGCACCAGGAAGAACCGGGGGATCGTCTGGAACAGTTCGGTGAAGCGCATCAGGGCGTCGTCGACCAGCCCGCCCCGGTAGCCGGCCAATGCACCGATGGCCACGCCCAGGGCGGCGGCGATGAGCACGACCCACAAGACGACGACCGCGGACGTGCGCATGCCATGAAGGGCGGCCGACAGGATGTCGCGGCCTAGGTTGTCGGTGCCGAACCAGTGCTCGGCCGACGGCGGCTGCAAAGGCTGGCCGGCGTAGGCGAACGGGTCACCGGGCTTGAGCACGTTGGCCATGAGGCCCAAGCCGAGCAGCAGCACGGTGAGCACCAGGCCCACCATCCCGGCGGGGTTGCGCCGGAACCGGCGCAGCGCCAGGCGCCGCTCCGAGATGGGCTTGTCGGGGAGCTCGCCGAGCGGCCCCGAGGTGGCCGCCGCGACCTCAGCGGTAACGGATGCGGGGGTCGATCCAGGCATAGACCAGGTCGGTGAGGAGGTTGGCGAGCAGGACGCTGAAAGCGACGACGAGCACGACGCCCAGCAGGACGGGATGGTCGCGGGTGTTGGCCGCGTCGAGCAGGAGCCGGCCCAGGCCCGGCCACCCGAAGACGGTCTCCACCAGCACCGCCCCCGAGAAGAACGAGCCGATACGGCCCCCGATGACCGTCACCACCGGCAGCATGGCATTGGGGAGGGCGTGGCGCATCAGCGCGTTCGTGGGTGAGAGGCCTTTCGACTTGGCTGTGCGCACGTACCCGGAGGCCTGCTCCTGGATCAGCCCGGTACGCGCCACCCGGGCCACGAGGGCGACCTCGGACACGGCCAGGACCAGCGCGGGCAGCACGAGGTGGTGGGCGATATCGAGGTAGTGGGCCAGGCCGGTGTGGTCGGCCCGGGCGTCGGTCATCCCCTGGATGGGGAACCAGCCGGTGCGAAAGGCGATCGTGAGCAGGGCCAGCTGGGCCAGCCAGAAGGTGGGCAGGGCGTAACCGACGAGCGAAGCCGTGCTGACACCCAGGTCGACCATGCCCAGGGGCCGGCGGGCGGCGGCCAGGGCCAGTGCCAGGCCCCCGATGCTGGAGATGACCAGCGAAGTGCCCAGCAGCAGCAGGGTGGTGGGCACGCGCTCCCGGATGAGGGTCGAGACCCGCTGGCCCTGGGCGAACGAGTTTCCGAGGTCGCCGCGGATGACGTTGCTGAAGTACGTACCGAACTGTGCGGGCAGGGGCCGGTCGAGCCCGAACTTCTCCCGCATGAAGTCGAAGTACTCCTGGTCCCCGTTCCCGCTGGCCACGGCCGTCACCGGGTCGCCGGGAGCCAGGTGGATGATGGCGAAGGTGATGACGATGATGGCGAACACGGCCGGTACGACCTGGGCCAGGCGGCGGGCGAGGTAGCGCCAGCTCATGGGGTCATCGCCATTGGGACCAGCGCGCCACGGCCTGCCTCACCGGGAGGCAGGCCGTGGCGGGACGCTCTTCTCAGCGCCGGCAGTAGGCGGCCTCGGCGAAGAGGCCGGTGTTCTGCAGGTTGAAGCCGGTGCACGCCGAGTTCCACACCCGGGTGCTGACGGTCTCGGCCATCCAGATGTAGGGCAGGTCGCGAACGGCCATCTCCTGGATCTGCTGGAACAGCTGGTTGCGCCGGGTGGCGTCGGCCTCGGTGGTCGACTGGTCCCACAGCCGGTCCATCTCCGGGGTGCTGTAACCCGAGGCGTTGGTGAACGCCGCCTGGCTGATCTGGCTGGAGTGGTACTGGCGGCGGACGCCGATCAGAGGGTCGGCCTCGTTGCAGTAGGAGATGATGGCCGTGTCGAACTTGCGGTCGCGGAACACGGCCGCCGACAGGGTCGGGTTGTCCTCCTGCTTGGTCTCCAGGTCGACGCCGATCTCTCGCCACTGCTGGCGCAGGGCCTGGCCGTAGTCGGTCTGGGTGCCGGCGAAGCCGTGGAAGTCGATGCGCAGCGGGGTGCCGTCGGGGACGTTGGGCACGCCCCGGGCCACCCGCACGCCACCGCCCTCGTCGCGCCAACCGGCCTGGTCGAGGAGCTGGCGGGCGCGGTTGAGGTCGAAGGCGGGCATGGTCAGGCCCGTGGCCCGGGCCACGCCGATGGCGCTGTGGATGGGCTGGGCCGAGACCCGCCCCTGGCCGAACAGGATCTGGTCGGCCGCCTGCTGGCGGTTGGTGGCGTGCCAGAAGGCTTGGCGGACCCGGATGTCATCGAAGATGGGTAGGTGGCCCTCACCGGGGCGCAGGTTGAACGCCACCGTCAGCACGCAGTTGCCGCCGCCGGGGCCCCGGGAGGCGTCGCCCAGGGTCACGTTGCGATCGCCCCGCAACACCGACAGGTCGGACGCCTGCACGCCCCAGGCCCAGTCGACCTCACCCCGCTGGAGAGCCAGCGTCTTGGCGCCCTGGTCGAACCCGATCCTCATGACCAGGGTGTCGAAGTACGGGAGCTCGGGCCGGAAGTACTCGGTGTGGCGGGTCAGGCGGATCTCACTGGTGTCGTAGGACACCAACTTGAACGGGCCGGTGCCGACGGGCGAGCGGTTGGCCGGACACCCGGCCACGGTCGAGATATCGCTGCAGCCCTCGTAGACGTGCTTGGGGATGATGGGCGCCTCGGTCACGTTGAGCTGCTGGAGCAGCGGGGCGTAGGGCGCCGGGAAGCGGAATATGACCGTGCGGGCATCCGGCGCGGTGACGGTCACGTTGGCCGCCATCAGCGATGCCCGGGTGCGGGAGTGGAAGGGCAACAGCGCCTTCTCGAACGTGAAGACCACGTCGTCGGACGTGAAGTCGCGCCCGTCGTGCCACTTGACGCCCTGGCGGAGGTTGAAGCGGTAGACCGCCCCGTTCTCCTCGATCGTCCAGTTCTCGGCCAGCTCGCCCACCGGGCGGCCGTCGGGGTCGAGCCCCACCAGCCCGTTGAACATGGGCTCGGAGGCGGTGTGGACACCGCCGTTGGACGTCACGGCCGGGTTGAGGCTGCCCGGGTCGGCACCGTCGAGGGCCACGACCAGCGTGCCCCCCCTGACGGGCTGTTCCTCGACGGTCGTCGGGGCCTGCCCGGTCGAGGTGTCGTCGTCGGTGCTGCACGCCCCAGCCACGAGGCCAAGTACGACGGCCGCCAGTGCGGCCCTCCTGCCTATGCGCATTCGAATGTTCCCCGCTTCCGTCTCGGTGGCCGCCCGATGCGTTCGTTACAGGATGTTCACTTTAGCCGAGGTCGACTAACGCGACGTTGGCGGCCTCGCCCTCGTCGGGCTCGGTGGCCAGGAACGCCTCGATCATCTCCCGGGCCGTCGTCTCCGACGTGAGGCGCAGTCCCATGGCCAGCACGTTGGCGTCGTTCCACCGGCGGGCGCCCCGGGCCGTCTCGGCGTCGGTGCACAGCGCCGCCCTCACCCCCGCCACCTTGTTGGCCGCCATCGACACACCGGTGCCCGTCCAGCAGCAGACGATGCCCCGGTCAGCCCGGCCGTCAGCCACCCACTCCCCCACCCGGCGGCCGACGTGGGGCCACGGCTCGTCTTCGACCACCAGCACCACCTCGTGGCCGGCGGCGGTGAGGGCGCCGACGACCACGTCGGCCAGCGGCGTGCGCTCGTCGGTGCCGAACGCCACCCGCATCAGGCCCTCCGGCGGGCCCTCCCGGGCCGCACGGCGGCCGCCAGCCCGAGGGCGCCCAGCGCGGCCAGCGCAACGCCCGTCAACCAGCCCGATGGCCCACTGCCGGTGTCGGGGTGCATGGCCACCGTGGGCGGCACGGCCAGCGATGTCGTCGTCGCTCCGGCGGCCAGCGTCGAGGTGGTCGTGGCCCCGACCGCCGTCGAGGTGGTCGGGGCCGCAGCCACCGATGTGGTCGTCGTGGCCGTAGCCACCGATGTGGTCGTCGTAGCCGTAGCCACCGATGTGGTCGTGGTGGCCCCGGCCACCGATGTGGTCGTGGTGGCCCCGGCCACGGTCGTGGTCGTGGCGCCCGGCACCGCCGAGGTGGTCGTCGGCCCGGCCGCAGTCGTGGGTGGGGCGCTGGTCGTCACCACCGTCGTGGTCGTGGCCCCAGGACCGGTGGCCGTACCCGTATCGGCCCCGCGCCGGAGCACGGCAGTGGTCACCCCCGTCCCCAAGAGGACGAGGATGAGGACGAACAGTAAGTTGCGTGGCCCGCGTCGCACGAATAAACCTCGGCGGTCAGCCTACGGGATGCCAGGCCCCGTTTCGCGGACCCTCTCACGGCAGGCGGGACGACCACAGGAGCGAGCCCGCAGCCGCGGCCATGGCGAAGAGCAGGCCTAGGCCTACGAACCACGAGGTGACCTCGCGCGGTTCGGTGCGGAAACCGATCGAGCTGCCGATGTCGGAGTACACGGCCCGTAGCTCGCTCTCGGACTGAGCGTCGAACGAGCTCCCTCCGGTGGCCTCGGCCAACTGGCGCAGGGCGTCGCGGTTCACCGGTACGGGCACGAGCTGGCCCTCGACGGCCACCGTCCCCCGGTCGGTGCCGAAGGCGATGGTGAACACCGGCACCTGGGCCTCCACGGCCGCCCGGGCCGCGAGCAGGTTGGGCCGGCCCACCGTCGTCTCGCCGTCGGACATGAGCACGATCCGGGCCGGCGGGGCCTCCTGGCCGGGATCGGAGGGCACGGTGGCGATGCTCTGGAGAGCCAGGAACACGGCCTCGCCGATGGCGGTCCGGGGGCCCAGGTCGAGCGTCGAGATGCTCCGCTTGACCAGCTCGTGGTCGGTGGTGGGCGCCACCAGCACCTGGGCGGCCCCCGAGAAGGCGATCAGCCCGAGGTTGAGCCGAGGCGGGAGCAGGTCGACGAACGAGGCGGCCGCCTGCTTGGCCGCCTCGATGCGGGTGGGCTCCACGTCGGTGGCCTCCATGGACAGCGACGTGTCGATGGCCATGATGATCGTGGCCCTCTCCAGGGGGACCTGCACGGGCCTCGACGGTTTGGCGAAGGCGACGGTGAACGTCGTCACGGCCAGCAGGAAGACGGCCGCGGGCACGTGGCGGCGCCACGCCGGGCGGCGGGGGGCGATGCGGTCGAGCAGGGCCAGGTTGGTGAAGCGCACGGCGTACTGCTTGCGGCGAAGCTGCTGGACCACGTAGAGCACGGCCAGGGCGACCACGCCCACCAGGAACCACAGCCGCCCCGGAGCCAGGAAGCTCACGGCCGACAGGGCCGGGCTCGTCACGGCTGCACCTTCTGGAACCCGGCGCCCCGCCGCCGGGTGGCCACCGCGAAGTGCACCACGTCACGGACCCAGTCCCGGTCGGTCCGCAGCTGCAGGTGCTGGGCGCCGGCCCGGCGCAGGGCGGCCGCCACCTCGGCCCGCTCGGCGGCCGCGGCCGCCGCGTAGCGCTCCCGCAGGCCCGCCTTGGAGGTCTGCACCTCGTAGAGGCGGCCGGTCTCGGGGTCGACCAAGGTCAGGTACCCCACGTTGGGCAGCTCCAGCTCGCGGGGGTCGAGCACCTCGACGGCCAGCACCTGGTGACGGGCGGCCAGGGCCCGCATGGGCTTCTCCCACGCCCCTGCCTCCAAGAAGTCCGACACCACCACCATCAGCCCCCGCCGCCGCGGGGGGCGCAGCAGCAGCTCCACGGCCGCCCCCAGGTCGGTGCTCCCGGCACCGTCGCCGTCGGGGGGGCGGGTCATCAGGGTGTGGAGCAGGGCCAGCATGGCCTGGCGCCCAGGGCGGGCGGGGACGTGGGCGTGGCCCCCGGGCCACACCAGCACGGCCCCCATGCGGTTGCCCGTGCGAGCCGTCAGGAAGGCGACGGCCGCGGTGGCGGCCACCGCCAGGTCGCGCTTCTCGCACAAGGCCGTGCCGAACATCAGGCTGGCCGAGCAGTCGACCAGCACCCAGGTCTCCAGCTCCCGGTCGGCGATCAGGTCGCGTACGTGGGGCGAGCCGGTGCGGGCCGTGAGGTTCCAGTCCATGCGGCGTACGTCGTCGCCCGGGCGGTACTCCCGCCCGTCCCCCGGTTCGCTGCCGGGGCCGGGCAGCAGGCCCTGGTAGTCGCCCTGGAGCAGGCCGTCGAGGCGGCGGGTGATCAGCAGGTCGAGCTGGCGCAGCACCTCCTCGGCCCGCCCCACCCGCACCGACGGTGGGGCCACCGCCCACTGCCGCGACGGCGCCGGGGGGGCGGCCCTCACGCCGGCAGGCCCTGGGCGGGCGGCGGCGGGACGGCGGCCGCGGCCGCCTGGGGAGTCAGCCCGGCCGTGGGGTCCTGGCTGGGGGCCAGCCGGGGGGCGGGCACGGCCTCGAGCACCTGGCGCACGATCTGGTCGGCCTCGACGCCCTCGGCCAGCGCCTCGTAGGACAGCACGAGGCGGTGACGGAGCACGTCGGGCCCCACGTCCATCACGTCGATGGGCAGCACGTAGTCCCGGCCCCGCAGCAGGGCGAGGGCACGGGCGGCGGCCACCAGGCCGAGGCTGGCCCGGGGGCTGGCGCCGTAGGAGATCATGGGCACCAAGTCGTCGAGCCCGGCCTCGGCCGGCTCCCGGGTGGCGAACACGATCCTCACCGCGTAGTCGACGATGGCCCGGTGGGCGAAGATCGTGTCGGCCACGCCCTGGAGGGCCACCAGGTCGTCGACCTCGAGCATCCTCGAGGCCCGGGGGGGCGAGACGCCCATGCGCTGGACGATCTCCACCTCCTCGGCCCGGGTCGGGTAACCGACGACCACCTTCATCAAGAACCGGTCGCGCTGGGCCTCGGGGAGGGCGTAGACCCCCTCGGACTCGATGGGGTTCTGGGTGGCCATGACCAGGAAGGGTTCGGGCACGGCGTGGGTCACCCCCCCGATCGACACCTGGTGCTCGGCCATTACCTCCAGCAGGGCCGACTGCACCTTGGCCGGTGCCCGGTTGATCTCGTCGGTGAGCACGAAGTTGGCGAACACCGGGCCCAGCTCGACGTCGAAGGTCTCGTTGGACTGGCGGAAGATGCGGGTGCCGACGATGTCGGAGGGGATCAGGTCGGGCGTGAACTGGAGGCGGGCGAAGGTGCCCCCGACCACGTCGGACAGGGTCTCGACGGCCAGGGTCTTGGCCAGGCCGGGCACCCCTTCGAGCAGGCAGTGGCCCCGGGCCAGCAGGCACACCACCATGCGCTCGATCAGCCGGTCCTGGCCGACGATGACCTTCTTCACCTCGAAGAGGGCCTTCTCGAGCAGGGCGGCGGCCTGGGCGGGACCGGGTGCCGCAGGGCGGGGTTCGGAGAAGTCGGTCAACGGAAGGCTCCTGGGCGGACGGAGGGCGTCGTTGGCATGGTACGGGCCAGGAGCCGTGGTGGGCGCGCGGCGCTCACAGGGCCCGCACAGCACGGCGGCCCTCAGGAGGGGGAAGTGGCCGCGATCCCGTGCAGCTCCGAGCGCATGACCCGGGCCATGAGGTCGGTCACGACGTCCGACGCCCGCTTGCCGTTGTAGAGCACCTCCACCACCTGTTCGGCGATGGGGGTCTCGGTCCCCACGGAGGCGGCCAGCTCGACGACCACGGCCGACGTGCGCACACCCTCGGCCACCCACCGGGTCTCGGCCGTGATCTCGGCCAGCGTCCGCCCCCGGCCCAGCTGCTCGCCCACGAAGCGGTTGCGGCTGCGCCCGCTGGTGCACGTGGCCACCAGGTCGCCCATCCCGGCCAGGCCGGCGAACGTCGAGGCCCGCCCGCCCAGGGCCGTGCCCAGGCGGGTGAGCTCGGCCAGCCCTCGGGTGATCAGGGCGGCCCGGGTGTTGTCGCCGAACCCCAGCCCGTCGGCCATGCCGGCGGCGATGGCCATCACGTTCTTGAGGGCACCGGCGACCTCGCACCCCACCACGTCGGGGTTGGTGTAGACCCGGAAGGCCTCGGTGCTGAAGAGCTGCTGGAGCTCGGCGGCGACGTCGTCGTCGCCCGCGGCCACCACGCTGGCCGTCGGGTAGCCGGCCACGATCTCCTCCACCAGGTTGGGCCCGGTGAGCACCGCGCTGGGATGGCCCGGGGCCACCTGGGCCACGATCTCGGTCATCCGCAGGTGGGTGCCCTGTTCCATGCCCTTGGCCAGGCTGACCACCGGGGCGCCCGGGCGGATGTGCGGGACCGCCCGCGACAGAACGTCTCGAAAGCCGTGCGAGGGGACGGCCATGACCACCACCTCGGCCCCCTCCAGGGCCAGGGCCAGCGAACCCGTCGGGGCCACCAGGTCGGGCAGCACCAGCGACGGGAGGTACTCGGGGTTGTGGCGCCCGGTGGCCGCGGCCAGGGCCAGCTCGGGCCGGCGGGCCCACAGCGAACACGGCACCCGCCGGCCCACCATGGCGGCCATGGCCGTCCCCCACGACCCCGCGCCCAGGACAGCCACGCGTGCCGGCGACATGGGCCCACCGTACCGCCACATCTACCGGCACATCTGCCGGCACATCGGCCGGCGGCACATCGGCCGGCGGCCCCGGCCGGGCTGGGATGAACACCGCGCCCGCCCTTACACTCGGCCGGGTGGGCCGCCACGAGTTCGTCATCGCCCAGCTCTCCGACCTCCACTGCGGGTCTCCCTACTTCGACGGCGAACTGCTGGCGACGGCCGTCAACGAGACGCTGGCCTTGGAACCCGACCTGGTCGTCATCGGCGGCGACCTCACGGCCGAGGGCTACGCCCACGAGTTCCGCATGGCCCAGGATCACCTCCAGCCGCTGACCGACCACGGGTTGCGGGTGCTGGTCGTGCCCGGCAACCACGACTCCAAGAACGTCGGTTACCTCCACTTCCGCGACACCTTCGGGCCGGGCGACGTGGCCGACAAGGGCGACCGGGTCATGTCGGTGGCCGTCCCCGTGAACGGCAACCCCCAGTTCCGCGCCCAGGTGGTGGCCATCGACTCGTCCAAGCCCGACCTGGCCGAGGGCGAGGTCGGCCGGGAGCGCTACCGCTGGGTGCGCCAGCAGTTCGACGTGGGCGAGGCGTTCCGCATCTTCGTGCTCCACCACCACCTGGTCCCCGTGCCGGGCACGGGGCGGGAGCGCAACACGGTGTGGGACGCGGGCGACGTGCTCGCCCTCATGGCCGAGTGCGACGTCGACATGGTCCTGTCGGGCCACAAGCACGTCCCCCACCTGTGGCTGCTCGACCACGTGCTGCTCGTGAACTCCGGCACGGTGTCCTCGCACCGCCTCCGGGGTTACACCCGGCCGTCGTACAACGTGATCGAGGTGACCGAGGCCGAGGTGCGGGTGACGCTGAAGTACCCGGGCACGGGCGAGAGGCTGGCGGGCGTGCTCGACCGGGACAGGATGGCCCTCACCACCAGCCCCGACCTGGCCGGCATGTTCATCAAGAGCTCGTGGAGGCCGTGATGCCCACCTACCTGCGCCTCTACCAGAGCGCCGTCGACCCCTCCGACGTGGCCGAGGTCAGGCGGCTGTTCGACGACGACGTGGTCGGGGTCTTCTCCGCCCTCGACGGCTGCCTGTCCGTCGAGCTGTTGGTGAGCGTCGAGAAGAACGCCGGCGGCCTCGTCGAGGGGGCGGTAGTCACCCGCTGGGCGTCGCTCGAGGCCATGGAGGAGGCGGTCGCCTCGCGGGCCGTCCAAGAGGCCATCGTGCGCTTCCGGGGGCTGCTGCGCCAGGAGCCGCTGGCACGCGTGTACGAGATCGCCGGGTGAGCCGGGGGCGACCGGGCTTGGGCCCGGTGGCGGTCCTGCTGCCCGTCAAGGCGTTCACCGAGGCCAAGCTGAGGCTCGCCCCCGCGCTGGCGCCCATGGCCCGGGCCGAGCTGGCCCGGGCCATGGCCACCCACGTGGTCGAGGCCGCCCGGCCCCTGCCCACGGCGGTCGTGTGCGACGACCTGGAGGTGGCCTCCTGGGCCCGCCAGCAGGGGGCGCTGGTCATCTGGGAGCCCGAGCGGGGCCTGAACCGGGCCGTCGAGGCGGGTGTGGCCCGCCTGGGCGAGGGTGGTGCCCGGCGGGTGGTGGTGGCCCACGGGGACCTGCCCCTGGCCCGGGGCCTCGCCTGGGTGGCCCGCTTCCCGGGAGTCACGATCGTGCCCGACCGGGCCGGCAACGGCACCAACGTGGTGGCCGTCCCGGCCGGGGCCGGGTTCACGTTCTCCTACGGCCCGGGGTCGTTCGCTCGCCACGGCGCCGAGGCCTTCCGATTGGGCCTCCCCCTGAGGGTCGTGCGCGCCCGCCACCTGGGCCACGACGTCGACCTGCCGGCCGACCTCCTGCACGAGCGGGTGGGGGCTCCCGCATGAGCGAGGTGTCCACCGACCTAGAGGTGCCGGCCCGCGCCCTGGCCATCGGCGCCCACCCCGACGACGTGGAGTTCGGCTGTGGCGGCACCCTCGCCAAGTGGGCGGCCGCCGGCTGCGAGATCTTCCACCTGGTGTGCACCGACGGCTCCAAGGGCTCGTGGTCGCCCGACGAGGACCTGGCTGCACTGGTGGCCACCCGCCAGCAGGAGCAGCGGGCCGCCTCGCGGGCACTGGGGGGCACGGGCGAGGTGGTGTTCCTGGGGTGGCGCGACGGCGAGCTCGAGGCCGGCCTGCGCCAGCGGTGGGAGGTCTGTTACTGGGTACGCAAGCTGAGGCCCGACGTGGTGCTGGGCCACGACCCGTGGAAGCGCTACCGCCTGCACCCCGACCACCGGGCGGCCGGCTTTCTCACCGTCGACGGCATCGTGGCCGCCCGCGACCCGCACTTCTTCCCCGAGCAGGAGGTCACGCCCCACCGGCCGGCGCACCTGCTGCTGTTCGAGCCCGACGAGCCCGACCACGTGGAGGACATCGAGGGCTGGTTCGACGCCAAGGTCGAGGCCCTCATGGCCCACCGCAGCCAGCACGTCACGACCCACGAGATCGACGATCCCGACGACACCACCCAGGCGGACCGCTTCCGCCAGCGCATGGCCGACCGGGCGGCCGACCACGGCCGTCTGGCCGGGCTGGCCCAAGGCGAGCAGTTCAAGCGCATGAGCCGGCTGTGAGCGCCGCCCGTCCGGGGCGCCCGCCCTGGCGCCGGCCGTGGCTGGCCGTCGTGGGCGTGACCGCTGTACTGGCGGCCACCGCCTGTGGCAACGAGCCGGCCACCAACGTCCAGCCGCCCCACCCGGGCGTGCCCGCCCAACCCTCGGACGTGCAAGGCATCTACCGCAACATCCGCCAAGGGCTGCTCCAGCTCCGGGGCAACGGCGGGTTCGTGCTCATCGCCGCCCAGGGCAGCGGCCCCAGCGCGGGCGAATACACGCTGTCCAACGGCCTTCTCAACGTCGTGACCAACCTGTGCGGGCAGGCCATCGGCGAGTACCAGGTGACAGTGGGTGGCATCCCCGAGCCCGGGGACGCCACCTTGCACTTCACGGTGGTGCGCGACGACTGCGCCGAGCGGGCCCACGACCTCACGGTCGAGGCCTGGGTCTACGCCGACTCCTGAACCTGGCCGTCGGGGCCGACGACGTCGGCCAGGCGAGCAGCCACCAGGGCGGGGGCGGCCTCGGGCGCGATCGGCTCCTCGGTCGTCACGCCGCTGAGCACCAGGACGAAGGGCACCCCCAGGCGCCGGGCCATGAGGCCGTCGGTCGAGGGCCGGTCACCGATCAGGACGGTGGGACCACCGGTGCCCAGCCGGGCGTGCACGAGGTCGGCCATGGGCTGGTAAGGCTTGCCGGCCACGACGGGCTCGACCCCCCCGGCCGCGGCCACCGCGGCCAGGATGGCCCCACCTCCGGGCACAGGGCCGCTCGGGGTCGGGTAGGTGGTGTCGTCGTTGGTGCCGATCAAGACGGCCCCACCGGCTATGGCCCGGAAGGCCGCGGTCAACCGCCCGTAGTCGAACTCGCGGTGGAACCCCACTACGACGGCGTCGGCCGGGCCTTCGGTCACCGTCTCGGCCCCCCGGGCGGCCAGCGCCTCGACCACCCCCGGTCCCCCGCACACCAGGGCGGTGGCTCCGGGGGCGACGAGGGCGGCGGCCGCCTGCGAGGAGGTGGCTATCTGCTCGGGTGCGGCCTCGATCCCCATGCCCGCCAGCTTGTCCACCAGGTGGGCCACCGTCGGGTTGGAGTTGTTGGTGAGGAACAGCAGGCGGTGACCGGCCCGCCGGAGGCGGCCGACGGCCTCGGGCGACCCCGCGATGGGCTGGTCGGCCAGCCAGATGACGCCGTCGAGGTCCAAGATCACGTTCATGGCGGCCTGTTGCTATCACCCGCCAGACTGCCGGAATGATCTTCGACATCGTCCAGGCCGGGGACCCCGTGCTGCGCCGGCCGGCCAGGGCCCTGGCGGCGGCTGAGATCGGCACCCCGTTCGTCCAGGAGCTGATCGTGTCCATGCGCCAGACGATGTACGACGCCCCGGGCGTGGGCCTGGCCGCGCCCCAGGTGGGCGAGGGCCTCCAGGTCGTGGTCGTCGAGGACGACGGCCCGTGGCTGGGGTCGATGAGCGAGCCCCGGAGGCGGGAGCTGGGCCGCAACGCCCTGCCCTTCGCCGCCCTGGTCAACCCCACCCTGGAGCCGGTCGGGGACGAGACCGACGAGTTCTTCGAGGGCTGCCTGAGCGTGGCCGGGTTCTCCGCCCTCGTCCGCCGCCACCGGGCCGTGCGGGTCAAGGCCCTCGACGCCAATGGCGAGCCCGTGGAGATGGAGCTGGCAGGCTGGCCGGCCCGCATCCTCCAGCACGAGCTCGACCACCTGGCGGGCGTGCTCTACATCGACCGCATGGACCCCCGCACGTTCACCACCAACGAGAACTTCGGACGCTGGTGGAAGGCCCGGCCGGCCCACGAGGTGAGGGCCGGCCTGGGCGGCTGAAAGGCCCAGCCACCGGTGATCACCGGCCGGTTACGAGGCGCACGGCCGCCCGCCGGTTGGGCCGCTTGACCACCTCGATGGCGTGCGGGAGCTGCTCTTTGATGGCCGAGTCGTGGGTGACGACCAGCACCTGGCGAAACCGCGAGCGCAGCCGTTCGAGGGCGGCCAGCATGCGGTCCTTGCGCTCGTCGTCGAGGGGGCCGAACACCTCGTCGAGCACCAGCAGGCCGACCATGCCCCCCGACTGGAACTGCACGTGCTCGCTGATGGCCACCCGCAGGGCCAGGTTGGCGAGGTCGGTCTCGGACCCCGAGAAGCGGTCCATCCCGTAAGCCTGGCCCTGGTCGGACACCCGGATCTCGTAGGTCTCGGGGTCGACCTGGAGGTCGTCGTACTCGTGGTCGGTGAGCTCGGCGAACAGGTTGGCGGCCTGGGCCGACAGGCGGGGCCCGGCGCTGGCCACCAGCGTGTTGCGGAACGAGTGCAGCAGCTCGCCCAGGCGCTGGAGGTGGCGGGCATCCTCCACCTGGACGGCGAGCTGGGCGTGCTGAGCCTCGGCGTCGGTGAGCCGTTGGGCGGCGGCGGCGGCCGCAGTGGCCGCCTGGGCTGCCCGCATGGCCGCCTGCTGGGCCGCCCGCTGAGCGGCGGTCAGCTCGGCCCGTAGCCGCCCCCGGGTGGCGCGGGCGGCGGCCAGGGCCTCGGGCACGAACCCGAGGGCCGCGAGCTTCTCGCCGAGAGTACTCAGGCGGCCCGCGCACGCGTCAACCGACAGCCGCTCGGCCGCCAGCTCGGCCTCCAGCTCGGCCCGCCTTTCGATCCGGCTCCGCAGCCAGAGAACCCGCTCGTAGGCCTGCCGGCGTTTGCGCAGCTCGTCGGCCAGGGCAGGAAGGGCGGCAGGGTCGGGGACGGCGTCGCCACACGCCTGGCGTGCTCTCTCCAGGGCCTGCTCGGCCTGGGCTCGCCGCGCCTGGGCCTTCTCGAACGTCGCCCACTCGGCCCGGGACCGGCGCAGGGCCACGGCCCGGGCCGTTGCCTGCGCGGACGCCTGCTGGGCGGCGGCTGACAGCTGGGCCTGGCGGGCGGCTAGGGCCTCACGCCTCGATCCCACCTCGGCCAGCTCGGCGGCCCGGTGGGCCTGCACCTGCTCGAAGGCGCCCCCCAGGGCCTGGCCGCACAATGGGCAGCCGGCCTCCCCCGACAGGCGTGACGAACGCTCGACAGCCGCCTTGGCCCGCTGGTGCTCTTCCTCGGCCGCCCGGAGCAGGCCCTCGACCCCGGCCAGCGCCTGGCCCGCGGCGTCGGCCGCGGCCCGGGCCTGCTGCTCACCCTCCTCATCGGCCGGCTCGGGCTCGGGGGGGACCACCACTGCGGCCACCGCCTCGGCTGCTCCGGCCACCGCCTGCAAGGCGTTGACCCGCGCTTCTACGGCCGCCAGCCCGGCGGCAACCGGCTCCAAGCGGGTGAGCTCACCGGCGTGGCGCTCGAGCTCGTCGAGCGCAGCCGCGGCCTTCTCGGCCCGCAACGACCCACGGTCGTGCTCGGCGCGCACCGCCGACGCCTCCGCCGCGACCCGGTCGTGCTCATGGCGCAGGGCGTCGAGCCGTTCGTGCTCGGCCTCGGCCTGGGCCGCCGCCTCGGCCAGCTCTTCCGCGTGCCGGCCGGCGGCCACCGCCTCGGCCCCGGCGGCTTCAGCCTCGGCCGACCGGGCCGTCGCCTCCTGTTCAAGCGTGGCCAGGTCAGGGAGCAGCGAGCGCAGGCGTTCGACGGTGGCGGTGGCCTCGCGGCCCTGCGTACGGGCCCGGTCGCGGGCCGAGTCGACGGGCGTGATGCCCAGGAGCTGGAGCACGAGCTTGCGCCGCTCCTCGGGGCGCTGCTGGGAGAGGGCGGCCAGCTGCTTCTGCTCGGCGAAGACCGAGGCCCGGAAGGCGGCGTCGTCCATGCCCAGCACGGAGTGGACGTAGCGGGCCGTGTCCCGCGCCCCCTCGGCCACCTGGAGCCGGTCGGCGTGGGCCTGGGCCTTGACGGTCGCCCCCGAGCCCGAGATCGAGCGGCGGACCACGTAGAGGTGGCCCTCGTGCTCGAACTCGACCTCGGCGATGCACTCGGCCTTGACCCCCGAGGTGCGGACCTGGTCGAGGCTGGTGCGGGCCCGGCCGAACAGGGCGAAGCGCACCGACTCCAGCAAGGTCGACTTGCCGGCCCCGTTGAGCCCGTAGACGCCCACCAGCCCGGGGGGGATGTCGAGGTCGACGGGCTCCTCGAAGACCCGGTAGTTCTGCAGGTAGAGGTGGGTGATCTGCATGTCAGCCGGCCGCCTCTTCTACCGCCCGGGCCAGCTCGTCACGCCCGCGCTGGCGGATCCACTCCTTGTCATAGCCGGCGATGTCCTGGCCCTCCACGTAGCGGTCCCACCGGGTGGGCACGGTGTCGAGCTCGGCCAGCTCGACGTTGGAGGCAGCGTGGGCGAAGTCGGGCTCGAGCTTGAGCACCAGCGCCCGGGCCCCGGCCTCGGCCACCGCGTGGCGGTCGAGCAGGCGGTAGGCCTCGGGGTCGACACCCTCCAGGTAGAGGCGGGCTACGGCCCCCTCGGGCACGGTGGCGGCCCGCTCCAGCACCTGGGCCTCGACCTCGGCGGGCGACAGGCCGAGGGCGTGCACGGCCTCGAGGGTGACCAGAGGGCGCTGGCCCGACAGGGCGACGTGGCGGCTCTCGCCCGTGTCGGTGTCGAGGACCAGGATGCCCTTGGCCTTGTCGGGGTTGTCGGCGAACGAGAACGTGTCGGTGGCCCCCGCGTACCAGATGCCGTCGCCCACCTTGGTGTGGAAGTGGTAGTGGCCCAGCAGCACGAAGTCGGAGCGCAGCGCCCCGGCGTCGACCTCGATCTCGTTGATGTCGGCGTGGCTGGGCTCGACCTGGGTGACCCGGGGATGGGTGAGCAGCAGGTTGACCCGGTCGAGGCTGCGCCCCCGGTCGGCCTCGTCGAGGGCGGCCAGGGTGTCGGCCACCGTGAGCATCTGAGGCACGGCGTGCACGACCAGGCCGGGCAGCTCGAAGTGCTCGTAGGCCATGCGGTGCGCGAAGTGCACGTCGCGGAACGTGTCGGCCAGGGCCGAGTAGGGGCTGCCCGTGCCCGGCAGGCGGGGTGTGTCGTGGTTGCCGCTGATCACCACGGTGGCCACCCCGTGGTCGCGCACCCGGGCCAGCGCCCGCTGGGCCACCCGGAACGACCGGTAGGTGGGCCGGGGGTGGTCGAAGACGTCGCCCAGCCACACCACCAGGTCGGGCGACTGGGCCAGCGCCAGCTCGACGGCCGCCTCGAACGAGACCTCGAAGTCACGCTCGCGCTGGTTGACCCCCTCGGGCGTGGTGAACGAGTAGTAACCCCGCCCCAGGTGGGCGTCGCCGATGGCCACGACCCTCACGACGGCCCCATCAGTCCACGAAGGCGGCCACGTTGGGCGGGGCCACCGGGCGGGGGGCGGGCGGGGGCGGGCAGGCGCGCACCACGTCGGCGTAGAGGTGGACCTTGGCGGGCAGGGCGAAAGGGGCGTCGAGGTTGGCGATCAGGCACTCGCCGGGCATGAGCGTCTGGATCTCGGGGCCGAGGGCGGAGATGTCCTGCTTGGACGAAGAGCGCAGGATGTTGCGGTCCTTCTCGTCGGCCAGGCCCAGCACGAAGAACGTATTGAACTGGCTGAGCAGCTCGCCGTCGAGCAGCTTCGGTTGCTGGGTCACCGCGCACAGGCCGACCTTGAACTTGCGGCCCTCGCGAGCTACCCGGGGGAACACGTTGGACTCGCGGTCCTGGTTGCCGGCCAGCACCCGCTGGGCCTCCTCCAGGACCACGGCCACCACCGGGAGCCGCTCGTGGGCCTCGGGGTCGTCGAGATAGGCCCCGGCCCACTCGTCGAGCACCCGCCGGGTGAGGAAGGAGGCGACCAGCACCTCCTCGGTCGAGCCCAGGCCGCTCACGTCGAGCAGCACGACCTTGCCCTCGCGCAGGTCGCGCAGCACGGCCGCCCCCACCGACACCGAGGCGTCGGCGGCCACGCACGGCAGCCCCACGATGCGGCACGCCCGGCGGTGGACCACCTGGAGGGTGTTGAGGGCCACCCGCCCGTGCAGCTCGGCCTCCCGGAACCCGGGCAGGTCCTCGACATGGGAGAACTCCAGCAGCCACCCCAGCCCGGTCGTCTCCCGGCCGTAGTGGCGCTCCAGCTCGAACAGGGCCTCCTCCTGGGGGCGTGACCACTCGTAGGCCGTGCGCAGGTCGTCGACGGTCAGCTCGCCCAGGCCCACCCGCAGGGCCGAGGTGTTGGGGAGCGAGCGGGCCGCGTAGGTGCGTAGGCGCTCGCCGGCCCACGGGTGGCGGCCCAGCTCCCCCCGGTACTCGCCGTGGGGGTCGATCACCAGCAGGCCGTAGCGCCCCTGGGCCCGCAGCACACCCGCGGCCAGCACCTTGACGAGGTTGGACTTGCCCATGCCGGTGGTGGCGAACACCCCCACGTGGGTGGCCAGCGAGCGCCCGGGGATGCCCACCTCGAACTCGACGGTGGTCTCGCCGCTACGCAGCAGGCCGAGGGGAAGGTCGCCCATCCGCGTGCGCAGGAAGTCGAAGTCGGCGGGCTCGGGCGACACCACCCGGGAGAACTGGGTGGGAAGGCTCTTGGGCTTGCGGAACTCGTCTCCCCCCGGCGCCAGGTAGCCCAGGCAGCGGCAGGTGGCCACCCGGTAGGTGCGCTTGGACTGCTCGTGGAGCCGGTGGGCCCCGAGCTCGCCCCGGGAGTCGTCGGACAGCAGCGTGCCCGCCACCCGCTCGGCCCAGCCCGGCTCGCGGTGCTCGCTGCCGTAGGTGACGTCGACCACCCTGAACAGGTAGCGCCGGCCGGTGGCGTCGTCGACGCCCACCAGTAGCTCGCCCAGGAACAGGTCTTCGTCGGGCCCGGCCCGGAAGACGGCCTCGAGCACGTTCTTGCCGAACAGCCGGCCCCGGCTGGCCGCCGCCCCTGTCCCGCTCCCGGCGCTCATGCCCGCTCCATGAGGGCGTGGCGGTCGGCGAAGGCCCGCTCGCGCACCTCGATGGGCACCCCGGCCAGGTCGAGGTGGTCGTCGAGGTCGAGGCGCACGTCGTGGCGGGCCCACGAGGGGCAGGCAGCCAGGCGGTCGGCCACCGACAGCGGGTAGGGGTAACCAGGGAAGGCGGCGTCGTCGCACAGTGCCGACAGGGCCCCCAGGACGGGCTCGGGGTCGGCCGCGGCCGGCAGGTCGACCCGGAAGGCGAAGCGGGCGTCGGGGTCGAGGCGGGCGGCCAGCACCATGACGTCGAGGCCCAGCGAGGCCCGGGTGCGGCCCACGGGCGCCCACCACATGGCCCGCTCGCCCAAGGTGGCGGCCGCCTCCAGCTCCAGCTGGCCGAGCAGTGGGGCCCCTCCTCTCGAGAGCGAGGAGTGCTTGGTCACAGCCGCCACCGTCACCCCCCGCGACTCGGCCTCGGCCACTATGGCCGCCACCTCGGCGACCGGCACCCGCAGGTCGGGCCGCAGGTCGCCGTCGACGAGGACCATGGCCCCCGGCGTGGCCTCGGCCACCGACCGCCCGACGGCTTTCCACTCCTCGCAGTCGCGCAGCAGGTTGAGGTCGACGGCCGCGTCGGGTGACACTCCGAGGCCCAGCGACAGGGCGGCCACCCGCTCCTCGCCGCTGCCCAGCAGCCAGGCCCGCAGGTCGCCCTCCTCCTCGGTGACGGCCTCCCCGCCCACGAACCGCACCCGAGCGGCCCGGGTCACGGCCACCTGAACGCAGCGGGCGTCGGCCACCACGGCCTGGCCCCCGTCGACCGCCCACACCTCGGGCGGCGCGGCCCGGCGGGCCAGCGGCCGCAGCTCGACCTCGGCGGCCAGCTCCAGGTCGCTGCCCTCGGGGTCGGCCAGGGGCGCCACGGGGCCGGCGCTCAGGAGGACGGCCAGCCGTTCGGCGGCGGCGAGCAGGGACGGCGAGGCCATAGCTCCACTATCCCAAGGGGGTATGACGATTACAACAATGTAGTTCGCCTATCTGTCCGCGGCCGGGGCGGCCAACTCGGCGACGTCCCCCGCGACCTCACCGGCGACGTCACCGGCGACTTGGTCGTCGACGGCGGGCACGTGGCGGGCAGGAAGGAAGGCGGCCGCCAGCACGGCGCCCACCACGGCGGCCCCGGCCGCCACCCAAGAGGCCGTGTGCATGCCGTGGAGGAAGGCGGTGCGCGACGCCTCGACGATCGCCGCCTGGGCGGCCGCCGGGGCCTGGGCGGCCACCGCCAGGGCAGCGGCCACCGAGTCGCGTGCCGCGGCCACGGCCGCGGCCGGCAGCGGGGCGCCCTGGAGCAGCTCGACGACCTTGGGCCCGTACACCGAGCTGAACACCGAACCGAGCACGGCCACGCCCAAGGTGCCGCCCAGCTCGCGAGTGGTGTCGTTCATGGCCGACCCCACACCCGCCTTGGCCCTGGGGAGCGAGCCCATGATGGCCTCGGTGGCCGGGGCCGTGGTCATGCCCAGCCCGAAGGCGATGAACAGCATGGAGCCGACCACCGGCCCCCAGTAGGCGGTGTCGGCCACTACCGTCGTGGCCCACACGAAGCCGACAGCCATGAGCGCCAGGCCGGTGGCCACGACCGCCTTGGTGCCCAGCCGCAGTGCCAGTTGCGCCCCCAGGGGCGAGGAGATGCCGGCCCCGAAAGCGAAGGGCAGCGTGTGGATGCCGGCCGTCAGCGTCGAGTAACCCCGCACGAGCTGGAAGTACTGGGTGATGAGGAACACGAAGCCGAACAGGGCGAAGAAGGCGACGGCGATCGAGACGCTGGCCGCGCTGAACCGCCGGTTGCGGAACACCGCCACGTCGAGCATGGGGTCGGTGCGCCGCCGCTCGTAGAGCACGAAGCCCACCAGCAGGACGGCCGCGGCCACGAACCCCCCAACAGTGGCCGGGGAGCCCCAGCCGTAGTGGGGGGCCTCGATGACCGTGAACACCAGCACGGTGATGGCCGCCACCGAGGTGGCCAGACCGACGGGGTCGAGGCGCCCGGCGTTGGGGTCCTTCGACTTGGGCAGCAGGCGGCCGCCGCTGACCAGGGCGAAGGCCACGATCGGCAGGTTGACGAAGAACACCGAGCCCCACCAGTAGTGCTCCAGCAACCAGCCGCCTGAGATGGGCCCGAGGGCCACGGCCAGGCCAGCCGTGCCCGCCCAGATGCCGATGGCCTTGGCCCGCTCGGAGGGGTCGCGGAACACGTTGGTGAGGATGGCCAGCGTGGCCGGGAACACGAAGGCCGCCCCTACGCCCATGGCCGCCCGGGCGGCGATGAGCTGGGCCGTCGAGGTGGAGAAGGCGGCGGCCATCGAGAAGATCACGAACAGCACGAGCCCGAGCTGCAGCGCCCCCTTGCGGCCGAACCGGTCTCCGAGGCTGCCGAAGGCCAGCAGCAGGCCGGCGAAGGCCAGGCTGTAGGCGTCGACGATCCACTGCAGGTCGCTGGTGGTGGCGTCGAGCTCGCGCGACAGCGTCGGCAGGGCGACGTTGACGATCGTATTGTCGACGACGACCAGGAACACGCTGAGGTTGAGCACCCCGAGGATGGCCCACCGCTTGCGGTGGATGGTCTGTTCGTTCACCTCGGGCTTCTCCCCTCTCGAACCGTGTAGCACGCCGTTCTACGAGTGTAGGTCGGTGTGCTAGAATCGTCAAGCATGGGCTCACGCACACCGAGCGTCGAGGTGGAGGCGGCCCTGGTCGACGCGGCCGAGAGGATCCTGGCCGCCTTCGGCCCGGGGGCACTGTCGGTGCGCCGCATCGCCGCCGAAGCGGGGGTGGCCCCCATGTCCGTCTACAACCGGTTCGACGGCAAGAACGGCATAGTCGACCGGCTCTACGTGCGGGGCTTCGACGACCTGGCCCGGGCGCTCCGAGGGGTCGACGACACCGACGCCGGGGCTGCACTGGCAGCCTGCGGCGAGGCCTACTGGGCCTTCGCCATGGCCCGGCCCGCCACCTACTCGGTGATGTTCGACCGGTCGGTGGACGGCTACGAGCCTTCGCCCGCGGCCTGGGGCCACGCCTCGGACTGTTTCGGTGAACTGGTCGCCCACGTCCGCCGGGCCATGGCCGCCGGGGCCGTGGCCGACGGCGATCCCGTCGACGTCGCCCAGCAGCTGTGGGCCTCTCTGCACGGGCTCGTCTCGCTGACCATGCGCTCGCTCGGCTTCGTGGCCGACGTGGATGCCCATCGTCGCCGCCTCTGCCAGGCGCTGCTGCGAGGCCTGGCCCCCCCGCCTCCCGCCTGACGGGGACCACCGGCCAGCCGGCCTGGCCTTAGCGGAGGTGGCGGTCGAACCAGGCGAGCATTGCGCCGAAGGCGGCCTGGGCCTGGGTGTGGGCCGGGCCGGCGGTGGGGTCGTCGATCGACCGCACGAAGGCGTGGTTGACGCCCGGGAAGGTCCGGACCTCGTGGGTGACCGAGGCCGACTCCAGGGCAGCTTTGACCACGGGCTGGTTGGCGTTGACGCGGGCGTCGTTCTCGGCGTAGACGGCCAGGACGGCGGCGTCGGTGCGGGCGAAGTCGGGGTTGTTGGCCTGGCCGTAGAACGGGATGGCGGCGGCCAGCTCCGGTGACCCGCCCGCCTTGAGCAGCTCCCACACCATGCCGCCGCCGAAGCAGAACCCGATGGCCGCCAGCTTGGCGCCCGGCGTGCGCCGGGCCAGCTCGGTGAGGCTCGACTTCATGTCGTCGACCGAGCGGTCGGTGGCATTGGCCGTGAGCGCCGGCCCGATGGTGGCGGGATCGGTGAACGTCGCCGTGCCCCCCTGGGCCGACAGCAGGTCGACGGCCAGTGCGCTGTAGCCACTGCCGGCCAGGCGGCCCACCATGGAGCGCACGAACGGCGTGACGCCCTGGTTCTCGTGGATCACCAGGACGGCCCCCTTGGGCGAGGCAGCCGCCGCGAACACCCCCAGGAGCGTGGTCCCCCGCCCCGGGTAGGTGATGTCCTCGACGGGCAAGGGGGCGCCCGTGGTCGGGGGGGCCGCCGGCGCGGTCTGGCCACCACCCGGGGTCGGGCTGTCAGCCGAAGTGGTCTCGGTGGCGGGGGCCGTGGGGTCGTCGGCCGCGCCCTCGCCGCCGCCGCCGCCACAGGCCGCCAGCAGGGCCGACGCCCCCATGACCGTGACCCCCAGGTACCCGAGCCGGCGCATCGCCTCCCGCCTGCTCAGCAGCCCGTCGGCGTGGTTCTCGGCGATCTCCTCGGCTAGGTAGCGGACGTTGGGGTCCATGATCTCCTGGTCAGCCATACCGGGATCCTAGGAACGAAGGTGCCCGGCTGAACAGGGGCGTCACAGTCCCAACCCGAGCTGGTGGGGAACCGTCCGGCCAGCTCCAGCAGCCGGGCGGCCACCCACCGGCCGCGGGCGGGGGGCCGAGCGGCGGCTACCGGGCGATGGCGGGTGGCCCCCGTGGCGAGCCACCAGGTCGGCCACGTAGCGGGCCAGCGCCTCCTGGCGGGCCTTGGGGGCGTAGGCGCGCGGGTAGAGGCGCTCGCACTCGGCCACCAGGTCGGGACGGGCCCCTGCCAGCCAGGCCACATAGTGCTCACGTACGCCGGGCCGCAGGTGGAGCAGGATCGGGGTGACCGAGGCGGCCCCGGCGGCCACGCACGCCCTCACTACCTCCTCGAGCGAGCCGGGCCCGTCGGACAGCCCTGGCAGCACCGGGGCCACCAGCACCCCGCACGGCACGCCCGCCTCCACCAGCCGGGCCATGGCCTCCACCCGGCGCCGGGGGTGGGGGGTGCCCGGCTCGGTGAGCTTCCAGACCTCGTCGTCGAGAGTGCCGATCGAGAAGTTGACCCTGACCAGCCCGGCCCGGGCGGCCTCGGCCATCACGTCGAGGTCGCGCAGCACCAGCGACGACTTGGTGAGCACCGAGAACGGGTTGGCGGCCCGCACCAGCTCGCCGACGATGCCCCGGGTGAGGCGGTACTTGGCCTCGCACCGCTGGTAAGGATCGGTGTTGGTCCCCATGGCGATGTGGTGGCCAGCCCAGCGTGACGGGGCCAGCTCGGCCCGCAGCCGCTCCACGGCGTTGACCTTGACGACGATGCGGCGCTCGAAGTCGTCGCCCGCGTTGAGCCCTAGGAACTCGTGGGTAGGTCGGGCGAAGCAGTTGTGGCTCACGACCTCGTCGGCCACGAAGTCACCGGTGCCCGTCGTGATGTCGTACATGGGCATCCGGGCCCCGAGGGCCTCGACGGCCACGACCCGGCGCCCCGCCCCGCCCTCGACGGTCCTCCCGAGGACGGCCCCGCTGTCAGCACCGGCCCGCTCCGGTTCCCCGGGCCCGAGCAACGCGCTCGACGTCGTCAGGTGCGGGCGGTGGCCCTCGACCTTCTCGGCGGCGGTGACGTACCCCCAGCCCGCCTCGGTGAGGAACCGGTGGTCCCCGCCGGCCACCAGCGCGGTGCCGTCCTCGAGGGTGACGCGGTACGCGGTCTCGACCGTCTCCCAGTGGGCCCGGACCACGGTCGCGACCAGCCGTCGGCGCCTTCGGTCGGGGGCGGTGCCCACGACGGCGTCGCCCACTCGGAGGGCGCTGATCGGGCGGGTGTGACCGTCGGCCATGAGGACCGGCGTCGCCGGCGCCAGGCAGTAGGTGCACGCGTGGGAGCATCCGCGGTAGGCATTGATCGTGAAGCGGAAGGGCACGCGGGAGGCGGCAGGCACCTCGTTGACGATGCGCCGGGCGTTGACGTGGAGGAACTCCATGCCCCGGTACTCGCCTCTGCCGACGTGGCGCTCCACCCCCTCGAACAGGGCGCCCTGGCCCTCCTCGCCGGCTGGGTCGCCCGTCCCGCCGCCCGTCCGGGCGCCGGGGGCCAGGGGCCAGCGCAGTTCGCCGGGAGGGGCCACGGCCGACCATCCTACCCCCTCAGGCGAACGTATGTTCTACCCCGCACCCGGGAACCTGCGGGCTCGGCCCGCCGTCCAACAGCCATGACGCTCAGGATCCCCGCCCTCATCGCCGGGCTCGCCCTCGTCGCCACCGCCTGCGGCAGTGGGGACGAGACCGTCGGTTCCTCGCCCTCGCGCCCCCAGGGGGCCGACGAGGTGGTCATCCAGGTCACGGTGGCCGGGGGGTTCGTCCCGGTCGACGTGGCCCTGGGCAACGTGCCCATCGCCACCGTGATGGGCGACGGCACGGTGCTCACCCCCGCCCCGGTGCTGGCCATCTACCCGGGCCCGGCCATCGCCGCCCTCCAGTCAGTGAAGATCGGTGCGGCCCAGGTCGACCGCCTGGTGGCCGAGGCCGACCGTCTGGGGTTGCTGGCCGGGCCGGTCGACTTCGGCCGTCCCCCGGTGGCCGACGCCCCCGACACCACGGTGACGATCGAGGCCAACGGGAGGTCCTTCGCCCACTCGGCCAACGCCCTGGGGATAGCCGACGAGGGCCCGGGGCTCACCGATGCCCAGGTCGCCAACCGCCGGGCGCTCAGCGAGCTCGTCGACGCCGTCAACGCCCTGCCCCCGGGCGAGGAGCTGTGGGCGCCCTCGGAGGTGGCCGTGGTCGTCGTCGGGCCTTACACCCCCGAGCCCGAGATCCCTCAGACGCCGGCCCCCTGGCCGCTGGCGGCGGCCCCGGCCACAGCCGGCAACTGGCCGTGCACCCTCGTGGAGGGCGCCGACGTGCCCGTGCTCCTGGGCGCCCTCCAGCAGGCCAACGCCCGCACGCCCTGGGTCTTCGGCGGGTCGCAGTGGTCGGTGTCCTTCCGGCCCGTGGTGCCCGGCCAGCCGGGCTGCCCGTAGCCGGCTGGTCAACCGGGCGGGGTGATGGTCTGGTCGTCGAGCTCCTGTGAGCGCCGGTCACCGCTCTCGTGGTAGCGGGGGCCGGTCAGGTCCCCGAAGTCCCCGAGCTCGCCGCCCATATCCTCAGCCGCCTCCTCAGCCTCGGCCAGCTTGCGGTCGACCTGCTCGAGCTGCTCGTCCTGGGGTGGGTTGTCCTGGGCCATCCCCTCGGCCTACCCGGCCAGGAGGCGGCCGTAACGAGACGCACCCCAGGGTTCATCGGCCGTTCACCGCCCGGCCCGCGGGCGGACCCCCGCCCGACACCCGTTGGCCTTACGGTGCCGATTGCGGGGGCGACCGCCGCACCCCAGGCCAGCCGGGACCCACGCCCCGGCCAGCCATCAGGGTCGCCCCCGAGGACGCCTGCCGGCGGACCGGCCCGTGCCGGTCCGCCGGGAGCTCAGGCGGTCATGGCCGCCGGGGCGTTCTTGGGCGGGCGTCCCCGGGGCCGCTTGAAGGCCAGCACCTTGCCCTTGAAGAACAGGCGCCCGCCCCACACCCCGTAGGGCTCGCGGCGGGCCAGGGCCCCCTCGAAGCACGCCTCCCGCACCGGGCACTCCCCACAGACCGCCTTGGCACGGGCGATGTCGTCGAGCTGCTCGGAGAAGAAAAGCGCGGTGAGCTCCCCCGTGCCGTCGCGGCACAGGGCCAGCTCTCTTACGGTCTCCTCGTCTTGTTCCCACCTCTCGGCGAGCATCGCTCTGCCCTCTCTGTTGTACGGAAACGAAAAAGCCGCCGGGGGTTCCCGGCGGCCTTTGGGCACTTCTTCGAAGAAGGAGTCGGAGATCTATCCCGGGGGATCTTCTCCCGTGCCCATCAGCCACCCGTTCACGTGGTCGTCGCGGAACGACGACACGGTGGTAATGCACGAACCCATGGCCTCGCCCGTGAGCGCGGTGAGGCCAACGCAAACCCACGGCTTGCCTTGATACGCCTGACCGGTCACTGGCTACCTCTCGCTCGTGATGCCGCCCGTGGTGGACGGGGAGCCGCTTCCCATGGCTCCGGCCCCATGGTGCCCCCCATCGGCCCGTACGTCAACCGAATTACCGCCGGGTGCGCGCCCGCCCCCCGCATACCGGCCCGGCCGTGGGAAAATGGCCGGGCTATGCCGATGCGCACCGACTGCAAGAACTACGAGACCCGCACCTACCGCACGGGCGAGACCGTCCGTAAGTGCAACCTCGACCTGGCCCCCGAGGCTCCATGGCGCTGCCCCGAGAACTGCGAGGGTTTCGAGCTGCGCATGGCCGACGTCAACTGGACGTACGGGTCGCTCATCACCCCGCCCACCCCCGAGGAGCCTCCCGGTCTGGGCCAGGGCGCGGCTGAGCTGCTCGACGCGGCCGAGGACATCGTCAACGCCGCCGGCCGCGAGATCCTCGAGGAGATGAGCCGCACCGAGCGGCGCAAGCCCATGTGGCGCCGGTTCCTCGGGCGCTGACTACCACGGCGGCCGCTCCTACCCCCGCCACCTAGCCTGAGCGGCCGTGGGCCACGGTCTCAGCTTCCGGATCAGGGGCATCCCTGTCCGCATCGAGGTCACCTTCCTGCTCGTGGCCGTCCTGCTGGGCCTGGGGGCGCGCAGCGGTGCACTGCTGGTCACGTGGGTCCTGATCGTCACCGGCTCGGTGCTCCTCCACGAGCTGGGCCACGCCGTGGCCTTCCGCTGGTTCGGCCAGAGCCCGTCGATCGTCCTGCAGGGCATGGGTGGGCTCACGTCGGCCCATGGTGCCCTCTCCCCCCGTCGAGACCTGGTGGTCAGTCTGGTCGGTCCCCTGACCGGGCTGCTCCTGCTGGGTCTACCGGCCCTGTGGCTGGGCCGCAGCAGCGAGGGCCTGTCCACTACCGAAGCTGCCCTGCTGACCGACGTCGTCTGGGTGAACCTGGCCTGGTCGGTGCTCAACCTGCTCCCCGTCCTGCCCCTCGACGGGGGCCGGGTCTCGGCCGCCCTGTTCTCACTGGCCACCAAAGGCGACGGCCTGCGCCCCGCCCACCTGGTATCGGCGGTCGTGGCCGCGGCCGCCGGGCTGTTCGCCTACACCCAGGGGTACGTGTTCGGCGCCCTGTTCGCCGGTTTCTTCCTGGCCATGAACGTGGGCCAGCTCACGGCCGGGCGCAACCAGGGACTGGCCGAGCGGCTCGACCAGGGGTGGGCGGCCATGCGCACGGGCGACGTGGCGGGCGGCGCCCAGGCCGCCCAGGGCGTGCTGGCCGACCGGCCCTCGGCCCAGGTGATGGCCCGGGCCACCGAACTGCTGGCCTGGTCCCGGCTGGCCGGCGGCGACGCGGCCGGCGCCCGCGCCACGCTGGCCCGGTTCCCCTCGGGCCACTCGCCCGACCCCTTCCTGTTGGCCGCCCTCGACCTCGACGCCTCCGAGACCGGCGCGGCCCTCGACCACGTCGTCGCCGGCTACCAGGCCGGTGGCCAGGGCCCGGCCCCCCACGTGCTGGCCGACGCCCTGGCCCGGTCCGGGCTGGCCGGGGAGCTGACCGACCGGTTGCTGGCGCCCGGTGGGCCGGGAGCGGCGGCTGCGGCCCGGTTCGCGGTCCACCTCCACGGCGTCGGGCACTACGCCGAAGCGGTGGCCGCCGGGGAGCGGGCGCTGGCGTCGTCGGACGACGGGGGCCGGGGCGAGATCGCCTACAACCTGGCTTGCAGCCACGCCCGGGCGGGCCACGGCGACGCCGCCCTCGACTGGCTAGCGCGCGCCGGCGACCTGGGGTTCGCGGATACAGCCCTGGTCGACGGCGACCCAGACCTCGACGACCTGCGCACGCTCGACCGGTTCCGCACCGTTCGAGACCGGTTGGAACGGCCGTAGCCCGGCCCGTGGAGGGCGCGGGGGCCGGCGCGACGGGGGGCGGTAGGTTAGGAACGTCCCGTTCGGAGTTAACCCGGCGCCGACGGAGGGGTACGACCGTCACCACATGAACTTCCACGACGCAGACTTCCCGACTGCTCGCCCGGCACAGCCGTGTTGAGCCCCCCCCAGCCCGGCTACACCCAGTGGCTCCCGCCCGAGGCCCCCACCCAGTGGCAGCCCCGCCCGGCTGGGCAGTGGGACCGCAACCCCCACGGCTACGGCCGCGACGACGGCGACGGCCGTTCGTGGCTGGCGAAGATCGCACTGGCCGCGGTGGTCGCCGGCGTCCTGGTCCCCGTGGTGGTCGTGCTCATCCTCTACAGCACCTACAAGGGCCTGCTCGCGGGCTCACTCCCCGACGAACGGCCCTCCGTGGTCTCAGGCATCACCCGCGTCTACGACGAGGGGGGCCGCCAGATCGCCCTGCTGCGGGAGTTCGACCTGAGCCTGCCCGTCAGCCAGCAGGACATCCCCCAGGTGCTCAAGGACGCGGTCGTGGCCGCCGAGGACCGGCGCTTCTACTCCCACAACGGGGTCGACGACCGGGCCATCCTCCGAGCCATCTGGGCCGACATCACCGGGGGCGGCTACATCGAGGGCGCCTCGACCATCACCCAGCAGTACGTCCGCATGCTCTACCTCACGCCCGACAAGACCCTCGACCGCAAGCTGCGGGAGGCGGCGCTGGCCCGGCGGGTCGAGAAGGAGATGACCAAGGACGAGATCCTCTACCGCTACCTGGACCGGGTGTACCTCGGGGGCGGGGCCTACGGGGTGGGAGCGGCGTCGCAGTCCTACTTCCGCAAGCCGGTCAACGACCTCACCATCTCGGAGGCGGCCCTGCTGGCCGGGCTCATCCAGCTCCCGAGCGTCAACGACCCCCGTTCCAACCCGGCGGGAGCCGAGCAGGTGCGGGTCAGGGTGCTGGGCCAGATGCTCGACCAGGGCCGCATCAACCAGGCCCAGCACGACGAGGCCGTGGCCGAGAGGCTGTTCCTGCGCGACGTCAACTTCGAGCCCAGCGGGCCGGCGACCGTCGTCCACCCCCACCTCGACCAGCAGTCCGAGCACCCCTACTTCGTCGACTACGTCCGCCGCTACCTGGTGGCCCGCTACGGCGACGAGAAGGTCTACCGGGGCGGGCTCCAGGTGTACACGTCGATCAACCCCGAGCTCCAGGCCATGGCTGAGGCCGCGGTCAACGAGGCGCTGCGGGGTACGACCGCCCCCTTGGAGATGTCCTTGGTCTCGGTCGAACCGAGCACGGGCCTGGTCCGGGCTCTGATCGGAGGGCGCGACTTCAGCCGTTCGGAGGTCAACCTCGCCCTGGGCAACTGCCCCAACCCCACTCCCCCGCGCGACGGCGAGCCCTTCTGCGTCCCCGGCGGCGGCACTGGTCGCCAGCCCGGCTCGGCCTTCAAGCCCATTACCTTGGCCCGCGCTCTTGAGGAGGGCATCAGCGTCGACAAGGTCTACTCGGGGCCGTCGACCTACCGCTTCCCCAACTGCACGGGCGGCGCCCAGGCGGGCTGCACCGTCAGCAACGTCGAGAGCGCCGGTTACGGCAGCCTGACCCTCAGCCAGGCCACGGCCTTGTCGGTGAACACGGTCTACGCCCAGCTCGTGCAGGACGTCGGCGTCAAGGACACGGCCGAGGCCGCCCACCGCCTGGGCCTGACGATGATCAGCCCCGACGGGGTGCAGCCCAACGGCCAGGCCTACGGGCCGTCGCTGACCCTGGGGGCGGCCGAGGTGTCCCCCCTCGACATGGCGTCGGCCTACGGCACCTTCGCCAACCGCGGGTCTCTGGTGGCGCCCTCCCCCGTGGTCCGGGTCGAGGAGCCCGACGGGACGGTCCTGGAGGACGTGAAGAACCGCAAGGGCCGCCAGGTGCTGGCCCAGCCCCTGGCCGACCAGGTCAACCAGGTCCTGGCCCGTACGATCAGCGCCGGGACGGGGACGGGGGCCGACATCGGTCGGCCCAACGGGACCGCCGGCAAGACGGGCACGAGCGAGGACTTCGGTGACGCCTGGTTCGTGGGTTACACCCCCCAGCTCTCGACGGCCATCTGGATGGGCTACTCCGACTCCCGCCGGCCCCTGACCAACGTCAAGGGCCTGGCCCGCGTCTACGGCGGCACCCTGCCGGCCCCCACGTGGAAGGCCTACATGACCGAGGCCGCCCCCCTTCTCAACCTGACCGACTTCGTCCAGCCCGCGCCGCCACCCACCACCGCCCCTCCCCCGGCCCCGCTGTTCGAGTCGCCGGCACCCGCCCCGCCCACCACCGGCCCGTCGCCGACCACGACCGCACCTCGGACGCCCGTCGCCCCGCCGCTCACCCGCCCGCCGGTGACCCAGCCCCGCCGGCCACCCCCCACGTTCTCGTTCCCGATCCCCACGACCGTGCCGCCCACGGTGCCCACGACCGTGCCGCCAACCACGCCGACCACATCGGCCGGGCCGCCGTGATCCTCGTGCTCGTGCCCGTGGCCGCCGTGGTCGTGGGCCTGGCCCTGTGGGTCGCCCTCAAGGGGATGGGGGCGCTGACCGTGCCGGGCGCCGACCACGCCGGCGGGGGTGCCGGCGGCTACGGCCGGGAGCGCTTCCGGGACCAACCCCGGCCCACGTCGCTGCGCGAGTGGGTCGACCGGGTGCCCTTCGGGGTGTACGTGGGCATCATCGCCGTGTCCGCGGTGTGGGTGCTGGCCTGGCTGATCGCACTGATCGTGGGCCTCAGCTTCCTCACGTAGTGCCGCCCGGAGATGCGATCGCGCTTTCGCCTGGGGACCGGGACGGGCCATGATGGGGGACGTGGCCAACCCCATCACCGAGCCGGCCGTCGCCCCGGCCGCGGAGAGCCGTCGGTGCCACGTCCTGGTGGCCATGCCGGCCTACAACGCGGCCCGTACCCTGGCCGCCACCTACACCGGCATCTCCCGTGACGTGGTCGACGAGGTCCTGCTGGTCGACGACCGCAGCCACGACGCCACCTTGGAGGTGGCCGCCCGCCTGCCCATACGAACCATCGGGCTGCCCCACAACGTCGGCTACGGCGGCAACCAGAAGACTTGTTACCTCGAGGCCCTGCGCCTCGGGGCCGAGATCGTCGTCATGCTCCACCCCGACGGCCAGTACGACCCCGCCCTGATCCCCGACCTCATCGCCCCCATCCAGCGGGGCGAGGCCGACATCGTGCTGGGCAGCCGTATGCTCATCCCCGGGGGTGCCCGGGCCGGCAAGATGCCCCTTTACCGCTTCGTGTCCAACAAGGCCCTCACGGCCATCGAGAACGCCATGCTGGGCACCTCGTTCAGCGAGCTGCACACCGGCTACCGGGCCTACTCGCGCAGCTTCCTCGAGACGGTGCCCTTCCTGCGCAACTCCAACGACTTCGTCTTCGACAGCCAGATCATCGCCCAGGCCGTGGCCCTGGGCCAGCGGGTGGTCGAGGTGCCGATCCACACCCGCTACCACGCCGACGCGTCCTCGACGTCCATGCGGGCCAACATCCGCTACGGGTTGTCCACCCTGTGGACCATGGGCCGCTACCGCCTGCACACCGCCGGGGTGGCCCGCTCCCGCCTCTTCGCCCGGTAACCGGTCGCCCACGCGAGCGCCAGCGAGCTGGCCCGGGGATGGGGAGCACGGCCCGGCCCTGCCCCCTCACCCTGGGATCCGGGTTTCAGGCAGGCGCGGCCTGGCCTGGCCTCGCGGGGCCTCCCTCTCGCCCTCGTCGGGGGCATCGCCGGGGATCTTCCGCATGAAGCGGTCGAACAGCGGCCCGGTCATCATCGTCGTGATCAGCGCCATCAACACGGCTGCGACCTGGAGTTGGCCCGAGATCACACCCGCGTTAAAGGCGATGAGCGCAACGACGAGAACAAGCAGGCCCCGGCAGTTCATCAAGACCCCGATGACGTTGCCCTCCGCCCAGCTTAGGCCCCCAAGGCGGGCGGACACTGCCCCTCCGGCCCACTTGCCCACGATCCCCGCAAGCAGGAACACGGTGAGTCCGGGGACAAACGAGGCGCCGAGCTTGGTGAAGTCGGTGTTCAGGCCGGAGAAGGCCAGAAAGACCGGGAGAAGGACGATGGCCGTGACGTCCTGGAGCCGGCTGTGGAACTCCCGGAACATCGCCCGGCGGGGCTCGACGATCACGCCCACCACGAACGCACCCACGATGACAGTGAGCCCCAAGCGGTCGGCAACGTAGGAGGAGGCGAACACCAGCGTCAGGACGCCGGCGAACATCGTGGGTGTAAGCACCCCTGCCAGTTCGTAGCGCCGTGCCATTCTCTTGAGGAGGCGCCTAACGGGAACGAAGATGACGGCCAGGTAGACGGCGGAGAGCAGGTACTTGGTAGCGATCTCGCCGCCGGAAGCATTGCGGGAGGCGGCCGTGGCCGTGGCCACGGCCAGGAACATCAGCACCGAGGTCAACGCCGCGGAAGCAACCCCAACCGAGCCCATTGTCGTCTGCGTGAGCCCCTTTTCCTGCAGGATCCGGGCCATCACTGGGACCGCCGTCACCGACAGCATCGCTCCCACCATCAGGGCGAACGCCAGGCGTGACGGCTGGGCCGGCGTGCCGAACATGCCGACGAACCTGGAGTCGTAGAGCATCGGCGCGATCACGAACCCAAGGGCCATCGGGACCGCCACCACACCCACCGCCACCGTGGCGATCCCCCGCCGCCGGCCGTTGGTCCGCCCCAGGTTGAGCTCGAGGCCAACGATGAACATGAACAGGGTGAGGGCGAGCTGACCCAGGATGCCGAGCGCCGATCGGGCCTGCGGAGGGAACAGGCAGGTCGTGATGCTGGGCACGGCGCCACTGGCCCCGAGGGCATCGGCGCAGTGGAGGAACTTGGGCGGGTCGCTCCAGGTGAATACCGCCGGGCCCAGGAAGGTCGGGCCCAGCAGCACGCCGGCGGATATCTCACCAACCACCCTCGGCTGCTTGAGCCGTTCGAAGAGAGTCCCCACCAGGCGGGCGGCCACCAGGATGACGAACAGGTTGAGAAGCACGAACGCCACGACCTGATCGGCCTTGAGCGCGGGGCCGGCAGCTTGGGCGAGCATTCTAGGGTCAGGCCGTGCCGACCGGTTCGCCGCGAGGGCTGGCCAGCTCTGGCTGAGCCGCCAGATGAGGGAGGTAGGTCCGGGACAGGATGGGCGTGGCCATGAGCGTGGTGACCAGCGCCATGATCACCATGACGGCGAACAGCGCTGGGGAGATGACGCCCAGACTGCGACCGATGGTGAGTATGACCAACTCGGTAAGGCCCCGGGTGTTCATCAGCACGCCGAGGGCGCTGGCATTGCACCAATCGACTCCCATAACCCGGGCGGCCACCGCCGAACCGCCCCACTTGCCGGCGACGGCGACGGCGACGACAGCCGCAGCGATGAGCCAGTGCAACCACTGGTCCAGCATCCCGAACCGGGTCGAGAGGCCTACCACAGCGAAGAAGATCGGCAACAAGAATAGGACCGTGAGGTCTTCGAGCCGTTGGGTGATCGCTTCCCGCATGACCACTGCTCGGGGAACGCTCACCCCGAAGATGAAGGCCCCGAAGATGGCGTGAATGCCGATCATCTCCGTAGCCCAGGCCGCGAGCAGTAGCCCGCAGATCAGCGCGGCCAGGATCGGGCGCCGCCGCTCGGGCCTGTGGAGGTACATGGGCTCCAGGGGCAGGAGCAGTGGTCGCACGACGAGGAGCATCAGGGCCACGAAACCGACCGCCAATGCGGTCGTGACCAGCACGTCCACCGCACCCGTGGACTGGGCGATGCTGACGACAACGGCCAGCAAGCACCAGGCAGTGAAGTCGTCGATCGCGGCACAGGTGATGGCCAGCGCGCCCAGCCGCGTGCGACTTAGCCCGGTGTCGGTGAGGATCCGGGCCAGCACCGGGAACGCTGTGATCGCCATGGCTGTCCCCATGAAAAGGGCGAACCCGGGATAGGTCCCGCTCCCGAGGACCGGGTACAGAGCCAGCGCCAACAGCGATCCCATGGCAAAGGGCGCAATGATCGACACGTGGCTGACCAGTACGGCGAGGTGCCCGGCCTGGCGGACGTGCTTGATCTCCAAGTCGAGGCCGATGAGGAACATGAAGAAGATCAGGCCAAACTGGGCCATGACCCGGAGGACCCCGATGACCTCGGACGGGAACAGGTAGGCGGTGACCTCGGGAAAGAACGCACCCAGCAGGCTGGGGCCGAGCATGATCCCCGCGGCGATCTCCCCGATCACGCGAGGCTGGTGGAGCGACGCCAAGAGGAAGCCCACGGCGCGGGCGGCGAGCAGGACCATAGCCACGGCCAGCAGCGACCGGGCGACGACCTCACTGGGGGTGAGCGGCTCGATCCCTGGCTCGCCGCCGGAGGGGCCGGGGGCCGGATCGACGGACGCCATGGCCAATCGCAGCGGTTGGCCGTCGGCCACCAAGGTCCCAGCGACACCGCCGGAGCGAGCAACGACGAGTTCGGCCTGGTAGCCCTGCCCGGCCAGGGCGGTGCCCCCCCGGCACATACCGCGAAACACCCCCAGGCCGGTCTGGCGATCGATCCGAGCTCGTCCGAGCCGGGCTCCAAGCTGGTCCTCGATCGCCTCCGCCCCCGGGGGCCCGGGCACGTAAAAGTCGACGAACTGGCCCGACTGCAAGGTGGCGACGCGGTCACCTAGGCAGGTCTCCGCCCCGCCGGCCACAGCCACCAGCGGTGCCGCCAGTGGCGGGAGCTCGATGTTCCTCCCGAAGTGGAGGGAAGTCGCAATGGCCAGCAGGCCGACCCCGATGATCGTGGCGTAGCTGACCATCCACCGGAGGCGCCCGCCCCCGGTGCGAACCGCCAGGGATCCGTCCACCGCTATTGCACGACTCGGGTTGTCAGCCCTCGCTCGATGAGCTCTACGTTGCCGTCACGGCTGAGAAGCAGCGTGTTGACGGGCGCGGCCAAGGCGATCACCGTGATCAGTACCAAGACGGGGTTGCGGGCAGCCGTGGCCAGCCGACGGGGCCAAGCGGCCGCCGGGGCGGCGGCCGCGATGGCGTCGGCATCGCCCGAGCGCTTCGCCTCGAGCCGCTTGCCGAACCGGTCGATGGTGGGCGTCAAGGCGGTGGTCAGCACGAGCGAGGAAAGGATCGCCACCTTGATGCCGAACTCGGTCGTCTGCGGAAGGATCAGGCCGGCACACACCACAGCGGTGAGCACGGCGTAGATGTACCGGGCGATCCTGACCTTGGGAGCCGTCTGCGGGTCGGTGATCATGAAGAAGGCGAAGATCAGCATCTCAGGCGACAGGGCGACCGTCAGCCAGTAGAAACTGCCCCCGACCGGCCCGTCGTGCCAGGTCGCCCAGTAACTGCGCCCGAACAACGCGAACAGGGCGATGAGCACGGAGATGGTCGCCATGAAGGTGGCGGCCATCTTGATCATCTTCACCTGGCGCAGGAGGAAGAAGGCGCCGGTGAGGATGACGCCGAAGGCCACCAGGATCGGCGCGCCAAGGGGGGCCCACCACAGGTGCTCGGAAAAGACGTGGCTCGGCCCGATGAGCAGGAGTGCCCACGCCAGGCCGATGTTCGACGGGTTGAAGATGTGCCGGCCGTTGTGGCGGATCAGGTACTTGGGGAGCAGGGAGATGAGCGCCACGAACACGAAGTAGTGCAGGCCGTTTACGCTCCACCAGTCGCCGTGCTGGGTCCCGGAGACCCTGAAGATGAAGGCGCAGCTGATGCCCGTCTGTAGGGCGCTGGCCGGCCATGCCAGCACCCTGTCCTTGTGGAACAGGTACACCATCTCCATCAGGCCGCACAGGAGCACGGTGACAGCGATCTGGGGGATGGAAACCTTGAAGCTGAGGACGGTCAAGCCGAGGATCGTGATCGTCCAGATGGTGGCCGTGAGCTTCAGCCGTGGGTCGCCCCACTTAGGGAAGATGACCGGGACCTGCTCGCCTCGGATGGTGACGGTACGGGGAAGCTTGCGGGGGGCTTCGGCCAGCGGGACGGTGGCGGTGGGCGGGGGCAGCGTGGTGCTCATCTCACCCCCTCCAACGAAGCGGCGGCGTAGGCGCTGAGGATCGGCGCGCACCAGATGACGACGGACTTGTACTTCGTCGGATCGATGCCCTCCGGCACTGGGTAGTTAAGAGACCCGGCGGTGACATCCATCATGACGACCAACTCTGACGAGCCATTGTTCAGGTACTCCTGGGAGGTCTTGGGAGCTTCAAGGGTGCTGAGCCGGAGTTCGAGGTCGGCGGTCGGACTTACGAAGAAGTCGTCGAGCCGCAGCGAGTACTTCCCGTCCGCCTGGCGGAAGATGGTGACCGTGCCGACACCGGTCTTGTCGATGCCGTAGAAGGAGCCGCGCCCAACGACGACCGCTCCCGGAGCCGCCATCGCTGGCAGCGACGGCTCGACCAGCGGCGAGTCGATCTGCTGCGCCACGGCCAGCCGCCACGGGCCGTCGGCGGTTACCTGCAGCGCAACCGGGCCGGAGGTGGTGCCGAACCCGGTGACCTCGCCGGTGCAGGGAGCGTCGACGATGGGCCGGCGGTGCCCCGCAGCGACGACCACGAGGCGGCCGGACTGGCACGTGCCCTTGATGCGCCACTGAACGGCATTGGGGACTACCGTGAAAGGCGAGGCAGTCGCCGTGCCCGTACCCTCGACCGTCGTCACGTCCTGCCACCAGGGCTGAGAGCGGAGCTGGGTGGGCTCAGCCACGGCCGGATGGGCGGGGGCGGCGACGGCGGCACGCCCTGCCGCTGGGGCGGCGGGCGGGGGCGTGACCGGCTCCCAGAAGAAGTCGCGAACGCCGAACAGGTTGCTCCCGACGACCCCGCTGAACGTCACAGCCAGGACACCGGCCCAGGCCGCCCAGGGGCGGCGCGAACGCGGGGATGGGCGCGGCTCAGGCTGAGCGGGCGCCGAACCCGGTGGTGTGTCGACAGACAGGGTCACAGGACGCGAGTCCTCTCCCCCGAGCGGCTCGTAGGTAGCCCTACGGCCCGGACGCTTGCTCCCTCGGAGAGGCGGCCCAGCCCGACCATGCACGACCTACTGGGCCTACTGCCGGGCTCTCCGGCGATCACCCAGGCGAGACTCTGACTCGCTCCCGCTGGCCTAGTCCAGCTCCCAGGACGCACCATGCCTGCCACTGTACGGATCGCCCGTTATCGTCGCGTTATCGTCGCGTTACCCGTTCGCGGCTGGCCGCCAGCCAGCTCGAGGTCGACCCCAAAGTAACGCCAAGCATCACGCCTCGGGCGTCACCCGATGCCCTGCGAACGAGGTCGGGTCCCGAAACTGGCCCAAGGCTCTTCGCCCGGTCACCGGTCGCCCGGCGGGTCAGCCGCCGATGGCGGACATGGGGCGGGCGGGCTGCACGAAGTCGGGGTGGTTGATGCGGTGGCCGTCCCACTTGGCCCACACCGCGTCGGCCACCAAGGCGGCCAACTCGGGGTCACTGGCCCCGGCCCGCAGCGGGGCCCGCAGGTCGGTCTCGGTGAGGGAGAACAGGCAGGTTCGGAACTGGCCCTCGGCCGTCAGCCGGGCCCGGTTGCAGGTCGCGCAGAACGGCTCGGTGACCGAGGCGATGAACCCCACCGAGCCCGGCGCCCCGTCGGCAAAGTCGAACGTGGTGGCGGGCTCGGGGCCGTGGCCACGGGCCACCAGTGCGAACTCGGCCTCTATGGCCGCCTTCACGTGGGCCGAGGGCACGACCTTGGACCGCTCCCAGGCCCGGTCGGCGTCGAGGGGCATGTACTCGATGAACCGCACGTCGTAGCCGGTGGCCCGGGCCAGCCGGGCGAAGTCGACGATCTCGTCGTCGTTGGTGCCGCCCACGACCACGCAGTTGACCTTGATGGGGGCGAAGCCGGCGGCGTCGGCCGCCCGCAGTCCGGCCTGCACCCGGTCAAGGGCGTCCCGGCGGGTCATCTGCTCGAACCGGTGGCGCAGCAACGAGTCACACGACACGTTCACCCGGTCGAGGCCCGCGGCCCGTAGCGGGCCGGCCAGCCGGTCGAGGCGCACGCCGTTGGTGGTCAGAGATAGGTCGAGGCCGGCGTCGGTGGCCCGCAGCCGCCCCACGATCTCGACCAGTTCGGGCCGCAGGGTCGGCTCCCCGCCGGTGAGCTTCACCTCCCGAACGCCGAAGCCGACGAACAGCCGCACCAGCCGCTCGATCTCGGCGCCGGTAAGCAGCTCGTCCCCCGCCAGCCACGGCAGCCCCTCGGCCGGCATGCAGTACGTGCACCGGAAGTTGCACCGGTCGGTGAGCGACACCCGCAGGTCGGTCACCACCCGCCCCCGGGCATCGACCAGGGCGTCATGGGGCATACGGTCAATGGTAGGTGGCCGGGCCGAGGCTCCCGTCCGGGTGGCCGGCCCTACGGGTCAGAAGTCGGCGTTGTTGGGGGTGCGGGGGAACGGGATGGCGTCGCGGACGTTAGCCAGGCCGGTCACGTAGGAGACCGTGCGCTCGAAGCCCAGGCCGAAGCCGGCGTGGGGGACGGTGCCGTAGCGGCGCAGGTCGCGGTACCACCAGTAGGCGTCGCGGTCGAGGCCCAGCTCGGCGAGGCGGGCGTCGAGCACGTCGAGGCGTTCCTCCCACTGGCTGCCGCCGATGATCTCGCCGGTGCCGGGGGCGAGCACGTCCATGGCGGCCACCGTGCGGCCGTCGTCGTTGACCCGCATGTAGAACGCCTTGATCTCCTTGGGGTAGTTCATGACGACCACGGGACGGCCCACGAGCTCCTCGGTCAGGTAGCGCTCGTGCTCGGACTGCAGGTCGGCGCCCCAGCCCACCGCGAACTCGAAGGACCGGCCCCCGGCCACGGCCTTCTCCAGGGCCGTCACCGCGTCGGCGTAGTCCATGCGCTCGAAGCTGGCGTCCACGAACCGTTCCAGGCGGCCCACGGCCCCGGGGTCGATACGGTCGGTGAAAAAGGCCATGTCGTCGCCCCGTTCGTCGAGCACGGCCCGGAACAGGTACTTGAGCAAGGCCTCGGCCAGGTCGGCGTCGTCGCTGAGGTCGGCGAAGGCGATCTCGGGCTCGACCATCCAGAACTCGGCCAGGTGGCGGGCGGTGTTGGAGTTCTCGGCCCGGAACGTGGGCCCGAACGTGTACACCCGCGACAGGGCCAGGCAGTAGGCCTCCACGTTCAGCTGGCCCGAGACCGTCAGGTGGGTCTCGCGCCCGAAGAAGTCCTCCGACCAGTCGGGCCGGCCCCCGGGGCCCCGGTTCACCGAGTCGAGGGTCGACACCCGGAACATGGCCCCCGCCCCCTCGGCGTCGTTGGCCGTGATGATCGGGGTATGCACCCAGGCGAAGCCCCGCTCGTCGAAGAACCGGTGGACGGCCATGGCCAGCGTGTGGCGCACCCGGGCCACGGCCCCGAACGTGTTGGTGCGGGGCCGCAGGTGGGCCACCTCGCGGAGGAACTCGAACGAGTGGTTCTTGGGGGCGATCGGGTAGGTCTCGGGGTCGTCGACCCAACCCACCACCTCCACGGCGGCGGCGTCGACCTCGACGCTCTGGCCCCGGCCCTTCGACTCGACCAGCGTGCCCGACACGACCACCGAGCACCCCGTCGTGATCCTCAGCACCTCGCTCTCGTAGTTGGCCAGCGACGACCGGGCCACCACCTGAAGGGCGTCGAAGCACGAACCGTCGTGCACGGTGAGGAACGACAGGCCCCCGCCCGAGCGCGAGTCGCGCCTCGTGCGGGCCCAGCCCTTGACGGTGACGACCTCGCCCACGGCCACCCGCCCGGCCAGAAGGTCGGCCACCCGGTGCCCGCCCGGGCCGGTCACCGGTCGACGGTCATAGGCCGAAGCGGCGCTCGCGCCGGGCGTAGTCACGCAGGGCGCGCAGGAAGTCGACCCGGCGGAAGGCGGGCCAGAAGGGGTCGACGAACACGTACTCGGCGTAGGCCGCCTGCCACAGCAGGAAGCCCGACAGTCGGGCCTCGCCGCTGGTACGGATGACCAGGTCGGGGTCGGGTAGGTCGGCGTTGTAGAGGTGGGCGGAAACGCCGGCTTCGTCTATGCGGGCCGCCAGCTCCTCGGGGGCCGTCCCCTCGGCCACCAGGTCGGCCACCAGCGAGCGGCAGGCGTCCACCACCTCCTGGCGACCGCCGTAACCCAGGGCGATGGTGAGCTGCCACGAACCCTCGGGGGCGGCCGCCTGGGCCTCCTTGGCGGCCCGCAGGAGGGGCCCAGGCAGCATGTCGAGGCTCCCGATCACCCGCACCGAGAAACCCAGGCGGGCGGCGTCCGCAGGCAGGCGTTCGAAAAGGCCGATGAGCACGTCGAGGTAGGGGCCCAGCTCCTCGGCGGGACGGTCGAGGTTCTCCGTCGAGAGCACCCAGGCCGTCACCGCCGGCACGTCGAGCTCGTGGCACCACCCCAGGAACTCCCGGAACTTCTCCATCCCGGTGCGGTAACTGGCCGTGTAGTCAGCCAACCCGGCCGAGCGGGCGAACCGCCGGTGGCCGTCGAGGATGATCCCGATGTGGCCGGGCCGGCGCACCGGCGCCAACGAGGCCAGCAGTCGGCGTTCGTAGAGCCGGTAGACCGGCGCGGTCAGGTTCACCACCCGTGAACGATACGGCCTTCGTCAGGCCAGGCGGGTCAGGGTGACGGTGACGGCCAGGGCCTCGGCCGGCCCGCCGTGGTACACGCCCTTGAGCGGGGACACGTCTGCGTAGTCGCGAGCGCGGCCGATGACCACGTGGCGCTCGCCCACCGGCAGGCCGTTGGTGGGGTCGAACGGCATCCAGTCGCCCAGCCACGCCTCCACCCAGGCGTGGCTCTCGCCCTCGACCGGCTGGCCCACGGGGGCGTCCTCGTGGGGGTGCAGGTAACCGGAGACGTAGCGGGCCGGCACCCCCATGGACCGCAGCAGGGCCAGGTGGACGTGGGCGAAGTCCTGGCACACCCCGCTGCCGTGGGCCAAGGCGTCGAGGGCGGTGGTCGAGACGGTGGTCGTGCCCTGCTCGTAGCGCAGGCGGTCCCGGGCCCAGGCTGACGTGGCCCGGCAGGCGTCGGCCGGCGAGCGGCCGGCTGCCAGTTCCCGGGCCGCCTCCGCGATCTCGCGGCCGGCCAGGGGGACGTAGGACGTGGGGGCCAGGTACTCGGCGAACCCGTCCCTGGTGGCCGGGGACCGTAGGTCGTCCCAGCGGGTGCCCTCGCCGCCAGTGCGGGGGGCCGACGTCTCGACCTGGGACCGTCCGCACACCTCCAGCTCGGTGTGACCGGCATGGATGTCGAAGGAGTAGACGAGCGTGCCCCAGTAGTCCCAGTAGCGGAACACGCTGGCCGGCGGGGTGATCGTCACCTCGGCCTCGATGACCAGTTGCTCGGGGGTGGACAAGGGCATGATCCGGGCCTCGTTGTAGGACGCCACCACCGGGGCCCCGTAGTTGAAGCCGGTGTGGTGCTCGATCCGCAGCCGCCAGGTCACGGCGTCGTACCGGTGGCTTCGAGGCTCCACTCGAGGGGGGCACCGAGGCGGAAGAAGCGGCGGCTGACGGCGTCGCTGGCGGCCGCGCAGGCGGACTGGAGGGCATGGAGGTGGGCCGCCAGGTCGGCCAGCAACTCCTCCACCCGCCGGAACTCGAGCTCCACCCGGGCCCGGCCCAGTATGCGCCGGGCTTCGTCGTCGAGACCGGTGCGGCTGGAGGCGGGCTCCAGCTCGGCCAGGCACTCCTCGGCCAGGGCCAGGGCGTGGAAGGCCGACCGGGGGAACAGCCGGTCGAGCAGGAGGAACTCGGCCACCAGGGCGGGCTCGACGCCCCGCCGGTAGGTGCGCAGGTAGGCCTCGTAAGCCGAGCAGCACCGCAGCGTCGTCACCCACTCGGGCGGCCCCGCGGCCTGGCTGAACTGGGCCAGAAGCAGGCGGGTGGTCATGTCGAGGCGTTCGAGGCTGCGGCCCAGGACCAGAAAGCGCCAGCCCTCGTCGCGGCTCAAGGTGGCGTCGGCCAGGCCCGCGAACACCACGGCCCGCTCCTTGACGTGCTGGAAGAACGGGTGGGGGCCCACCCGCCGGGCCCGCTCCACCTGGGCGGGCAGGGCGTTGTAGGTGGCGTTCAGGCACTCCCACATCTCCGACGAGAGCACCTCGCGCATGCCCCGGGCGCACTGGCGGGCGGCCACCAGCGAGCCCACGATCGACGAACTGCTCTCGCGGTCGAAGGCCAGCACCTCGATGACCCGCTGGCAATCGAGGGGCCCGCCCGGGTCGGGCACGCCCATGACGCCCAGCAGAGTGCGGCAGGCGGCCTCCTCGCTGACCGACGGGTCCTCCAGCAGGTGGAGCACGGTCACGTCGAGGATGCGGGCCGTGTCCTCGGCCCGTTCCACGTAGCGGCCCACCCAGTAGAGCGACTCGGCGATGCGGCTCAACACCCGGGTGCCCCCCGGTTGGAGCCCTGCTGCTGCTGTTGCTGCTGCTGGGCGCCCAGGGCCGCCCCCGGGCCGGGGTCGGGCCGCGGCGATGTCCCCGGGCCGTCCGCGGCCGACACCGGCGAGGACATCGGCGAGGACACCGGCGAGGACATCGGCGAGGACATCGGCGAGGCACCGTCCGCTCCGGGCAGGCCTCGTACCCCGGCCAGGACCCAGGTGTCCTTGGAGCCGCCGCCCTGGCTGGAGTTCACGACCAAACTGCCCTCGGGCAGGGCCACCCGGGTCAGGCCACCGGGCGCCACCCATACGTTCTCCCCGTCGTTGATGGCGAAGGGGCGCAGGTCGATGTGGCGGGGACGCAGCCGGTCCCCGATGTGGGTGGGTGACGTCGAGAGGTGGACGACCTCCTGGGCGATCCAGCCCCGGGGATTGGCCACCACGTTCTCGCGGGCGCGGGCCAGTTGATGGTCGCTGGCCTGGGGGCCGATGACGATGCCGTGACCGCCCGACCCGTCGACCGGTTTGACCACCAGTTGGTCGAGGCGGCCCAGCACGTGCTCGAGCTGGTCGGGCTCGTCGAGGCGGTAGGTGGTCACATTGGGCAGCAGCGGCTTCTCGCCCAGGTAGAAGTCGATGATGGCCGGGACATAGGTGTAGACCAGCTTGTCGTCGGCCACCCCGTTGCCCACGGCGTTGGCGATGGTCACGTTGCCGGCCCGGGCCGCGTTGAGGACCCCGGCACAGCCGACCATCGAGTCGGGCCGGAAGTGGAGCGGGTCGAGGAAATCGTCGTCCACCCGCCGGTAGATCACGTCGACCCGCTGCTCGCCGTCGGTGCTGCGCAGGTAGACGACGTTCTGGCGGCAGATGAGGTCGCGGCCCTCCACCAGCTCCACCCCCATGTGGCGGGCCAGGAACGTGTGCTCGAAGTAAGCCGAGTTGAACACGCCGGGCGTGAGGACCACCACCCGGGGGTCAGGCACGCCCACCGGGGCGGCCGCTCGTAGCGCGGCCAGCAACTGGGCCGGGTAACCGTCCACCGGCCTCACCCGGTGGCTGGCGAACAGTTCGGGGAACACGTGGGCCATGGCCCGGCGGTTCTCGATCACATAGGACACGCCCGAGGGGGTGCGCAGGTTGTCCTCCAGGACGCAGAACCGGCCTTCGCCGTCGCGGGCCAAGTCGATGCCCGCGACCTGCACCCGCACGCCGTTGGCCGGGTCGAAGCCGGCCGCCGCCCGGTGGAAGTGCTTGGAGGTCGTGACCAGCGCCCGAGGCACGACTCCCGCCTCGAGGATCCTGCCCCGGCCGTACACGTCCTGGAGGAAGAGCTCCAGCGCCCGCACCCGCTGGCGCACGCCCGCCTCGACCAGCGCCCATTCCTCGGACGACAGCACCCGGGGGACGAGGTCGAGGGGGAAGGGGCGCTCCTCCCCCGAGAACGAGAACGTGATGCCCTGGTCGCGGAACGCCCGGTCACGGCTGACACACCGGCCCGCGAAGTCCTCGGCCGAGAACGTGCGCAGGGCGTCGTAGAGGGCGGAGTAGGGCGGGCGCGCCACTCCCGCGGGTTCGAACATCTCGTCCCAACTGGGTTCAGCCTCGTAGCCGTCGAGCAGGTCGCCCACGCGACCATCCTGGCGCGTCCGCGCCCCTGGCGGGGCCCATCCCCGCCCAGTTCATCAGATCGTGACGCGCCGCCACAGGCCAGAATGGGCCCGGAGGAGGTCACGACCATGGGCAGTAGGAAGACAAGGCTCCCCCGGCTGACGACGCCGCTGGTGCGGGACGGGGGCGGGCTGCGGGAGGCGTCGTGGGACGAGGCCCTCGACCGGGCGGCCGCCGGGTTCGCCCGGGTGGTCGAGGACCGGGGACCGGACGCCTTCGGGCTGTTCAGCTGTTCCAAGGCGTCCAACGAGACCAACTACCTGGCCCAGAAGTTCGCCCGGGTGGTGATCGGCACCAACAACGTCGACAGCTGCAACCGCACCTGACACGCCCCCTCGGTCGTCGGTCTGGCGACGGTGTTCGGGGCCGGCGGAGGGACCAGCTCCTACCGCGAGGTCGAGACGGCCGAAGTCGTCGTGTTGTGGGGGTCGAACGCCCGCGAGACCCACCCGATCTTCTTCCACCACGTGCTGGCGGCCGTGCGGCGGGGGGCGCGCCTGTTCGTGGTCGACCCCCGGCGCACGCCCTCGGCCCAGTGGGCCGAGCGGTGGTTGGGGGTCGACGTGGGGGCCGACATCGCCCTGGCCCACGCCATGGGCCGGGAGATCATCACGGCCGGCCTGGTCGACGAGGAGTTCGTGGCCGAGGCCACGACCGGGTTCGCCGCCTACCGGGAGGCAGTGGGGCCCTGGACGCTCGACGCCGCCGAACGGGTCACCGGGGTGGCGGCCGCCGACATCGCCGAGGTGGCCCGGGCCTACGCGGCCGCTCCGAGAGCGCAACTGTGCTGGACCTTGGGCATCACCGAGCACCACAACGCCGTCGACAACGTGCTCGCCCTCATCAACCTGGCCCTGCTCACCGGCCACGTGGGACGAGAGGGCTCGGGGCTCAACCCCCTGCGGGGCCAGAACAACGTCCAGGGCGGGGGCGACATGGGGGCCATCCCCAACCGGCTGCCCGGCTTCGCCGACCTCACGGTGGACGCCGTCCGGGCCCCGTTCGAGGCCGCCTGGGGCCGGGCCTTGCGGTCGCGGCCCGGCCTGCACCTGAGCCTGATGTTCGAGGCCATGGCCCGGGGCGAGCTGCGGGCCCTCTACGTCATCGGGGAGAACCCCGCCGGCTCGGAGGCCGACGTGGCCCGGGCCCGGGCCGCCCTGGCCGGCCTCGACCACCTGGTGGTGCAGGACCTGTTCCTCACCCGCACGGCCGAGCTGGCCCACGTCGTGCTGCCGGCGGCCGCCGACTGGTGCGAGGCCGAGGGGACGGTGACCAGCAGTGAACGGCGGGTGCAGCTCATGGGCAAGGCGGTGGCGCCGCCGGGGGCGGCCCGGCCCGACCTCGAGATCGTGGCTGCCCTGGCCGGCCGGCTGGGCCACGACTGGGGCCGGCCCTCGGCCGAGGCGGTGTGGGACGAGGTGCGCTCGCTGTCGCCCATGCATGCCGGGATGAGCTACCGGCGCCTCGAGGAGTTGGGCGGGATCCAGTGGCCGTGCCCCGACGAGTCCCACCCCGGCAGTCCGTTCCTGCACGGCCGGCTGTGGGACCGTCCTCTCACCGGGCCGCGTGCCCCGTTCAGCACGGTGGCGTGGGTGCCGCCGGCTGACGAGCTGACCGATGAGTACCCGGTACGCCTGACCACCGGCCGGCGCCTCGACTCCTACAACACGGGCGTGCAGAGCGGTTCCATCGCCTCCCCCCTGCGGCGTCCCGAAACCCTGTGCATCTCGGCCGCCGACGGCGCCCGGTTCGGAGTGGCCGACGGGTCGACGGTGGTGGTCACCTCGCGGCGAGGGTCGGTGACCGCCCCGGTGACCTACGACCCGACCCTGCGGGCCGGCCTCGCATTTCTCACCCTGCACTTCGCCGACCAGGTCGACACCAACCTGCTCACCAACGACGCCTGGGACCCGAAGTCGGGCACCGCCGAGTTCAAGGCCACCGCCGTGCGCATCGAGCCGGTGGCCTGATATGGACCTCCACTTCAACCGGGCCGAGGCCACCCCGGCCGAGCGCGAAGCCGTGGCCTCGGTCGCCGGCCCCGCGGGCCCCGGCGGGGGCGCCATGGACGGCGTGGGCGGCGTGGACGGGCGCCGTCACCTGCTGCTACCCGCCCTGCTGGCCGTGCAGAAAGCCGTGGGCTGGGTCAGCCCGGGAGCGGTGAACGAGCTGGGCCGCCGGCTGTCGGTACCGCCGGCCGACGTGTGGGGCGTGGCCACGTTCTACGCCCTGATCTCGACCGAACCGGGCCCGCCGGCCACCGTCCACCTGTGCGAGGACCTGGCCTGCCGGCTGGCCGGGGCCGCCGAGGTGGCCGCCGCCCTCGACCGGGCCGGCACCCCGTGGCGGCCCAGCCCGTGCCTGGGCCGCTGCGACCGCCCCTCGGCCGCCTTCGTCCAGCACACCGGCACCCGCCCCGACTCCGTCTTCGCCCCTGCCGCGGCCGCCACCCTGACAAGTGACGCGTCGGGCGCGGCGGCGGAGCCGGTGGTGGGCCCTTCGGGCGAGGGCGGGCGGGGGGCCACGGCCGTTTACGCCCCCGGTGGGGCGCACCTGCTGGCCCGGGTGGCGGGTGGGGGCGCAATGTCGCTCGACGTCTACCGGGAGGCCGGGGGTTACCGGGCCCTCGCCCGGGCCGTCGAGCTCGGGCCGGCGGGGACTGTGGCCGAGGTAACGGCGTCGGGGCTGTCGGGCCGGGGCGGCGCGGGTTTCCCGACCGGCCTGAAGTGGCAGGCGGTGGCCGCCGCCCCGGTCCGGCCCCACTACCTCGTGGCCAACGGGGACGAGTCCGAACCGGGTACGTTCAAGGACCGGGTGCTCATGGAGCGCGACCCCTTCGCGGTGGTCGAGGCCATGACCGTGGCCGCCTTCGCCACCGGCTGCCAGCGGGGGTACGCCTACGTTCGGGGCGAGTACGGCGAGGCTGCTGGTGCGCTGGAGCGGGCTGCGGCCGAGGCCCGCGGGGCGGGCCTGCTGGGCGCCGACGTGATGGGCGCGGGCTTCGACTTCGACTTCGAGGTGCGCCGGGGCGGCGGGGCCTACATCTGCGGTGAGGAGACGGCCCTGATCAACTCGATCGAGGGGCGCCGGGGCGAGCCCCGCAACAAGCCCCCCTACCCGACCGAAGTCGGGCTGTTCGGCAAGCCGACGGTGGTGAACAACATCGAGACGCTGGCCAACGTCGTGCGGGTGCTGGCCGAGGGCGGGCCCGTGTTCGCGGCCACCGAGACCCGGCTGTTCAGCGTCTCGGGCCGGGTGGCCCGGCCCGGTCTCTACGAACTGGGTCACGACGTCACCCTCGCCGGCCTGCTGGGGCGGGCCGGGGCCGCCTCGCTACGGGCCGTACTTGTGGGCGGGGCCGCGGGCACGTTCGTGCGGGCCGACCAGACGGCCTTCGCCCTGACCCCAGCTGGGGCGCGGGCCGCGGGGGCCGCGCTGGGCTCGGGCGTGGTCATGGCCTTCGGGGAGGGCGACGACCTCGGCGACGCCGTGCGCCGCATCACCGCCTTCTTCCGGGACGAGTCGTGCGGCCAGTGCGTCCCGTGCCGGGTGGGGACCGTGCGCCAGGAGGAGTCCCTGGCTCGCTTGGCCGCGGGTGCGGGTGCGGCCGAATACACCAGCGAGCGGGCCCTGCTCGACGACCTGGCCGCGGTCATGCGGGACGCGTCCATATGCGGCCTGGGCCAGACGGCTCCGTCGGCCCTCCAGTCGGCGCTGGCCAACGGTCTCCTCGATGCCGGCTGAGCCCCAGCCCGTCGGCCCGGTGCGCCGCTTGGTCGAGCTGACCGTCGACGACCGGCGGGTGAGGGTGCCCGAGGGCTCGACCGTGCTGCGGGCGTGCGAGGCCGCCGGGGTCGAGACGCCGACGCTGTGCTGGGCACCCAACCTCACCCCGGTGAACGTGTGCCGGCTGTGCGTGGTCGAGGTCGAGGGCTCGCGAGCGCTGGTCCCGGCCTGCTCCCGGCCGGTCGAACCCGACATGGCGGTGACGACCGGCTCCGAGCGGGTGCGGCTCAGCCGCCGGCTCGTCCTCGAGCTCCTGGCATCGTCGGTCGACTTGTCGCTGGTGGCCGACGAGGTGAGGCGATGGATGGGCGAGTACGGGGTCGACTCCGGGCGGTTCGGCCCGGGCTCGGCCACGGTGGCCCAGCCCGTCAAGGTCGACAACGAGCTCTACGTGCGTGACTACTCGAAGTGCATCCTCTGCTACAAGTGCGTCGAAGCATGTGGGACCGACGCCCAGAACACGTTCGCAATCGCCGTCGCCGGCCGGGGCTTCGGAGCCCACATCGCCACCGAGGCCGACGTCGAGCTGCCGGAGTCGGCGTGCGTCTACTGCGGCAACTGCATCGGCGTCTGCCCGACCGGCGCCCTCATGCCCAGCACCGAGCACGGCCTGCGGGAGGCGGGCGAGTGGGCCCCCGACCGCCAGCAGACGGTGCGCACCGTGTGCCCCTACTGCGGGGTCGGCTGCAACCTCGACCTCACCGTGCAAGACGGCCGCATCGTCAAGGCCGGCTCCCCCGCCGACCACGAGGTCAGCCACGGCCACCTGTGCATCAAAGGCCGGTTCGGCTTCACCCACGTCGAGTAGCGGGCGAGCCGACACCAGGCCCTCGGGCCCCGGGCAAGCGGGCGTCAGGCGGCATCTGCGACCACCCCCGGCCCACGGGCCTTGGCACCACGAGGATGTCGCACCTCGGTGCCGTCGGCCAAGAACACGCGCGGCAGACCGCCGATCATCCTGATCTCCAGCGCTCCCGCGTGTACCCGCCGGTGGTGATGGCGGTGGCGCCCCCCTTGTCCCACCATCGCACATGGTGGGCGCCGCACCAGCCCGGCGGGCGGTCGCACAGGGGCACGGGCTATCCGCCGTCGCGGACGTGTACCACCCGGCGCTGGCCGGACGAGACGGTGCGCACCGAGCGGCCCAGCTCCAGCGGCGCGCTTTGGCCCCCATGACCAGGCGGCCACCTCGGAGTCACACAGCCACGTGAGGGCCTGCTCGCCCGGCACCACCCCGCCGCCAGCCGAGGGTGCCTCCGTGGACTGGCGAACCGCAGCCGGGAGAAGTGCCCCTTGCCGCGTTTGGAAAGCTGAGATCTACTACGAGGCGTGCGGAGGCGGGCAAGGCTTGGTGGCGTGGCGGCCGTGTGCCTGGCAGTGCTGACCTCGTGTACCGGTGAGGCGCCCGCCGACCTCCCGTCGGCAACTGTCCCCACCGCGCCGGCCACCACCACAACCACCAACCCATATGCCGTGCCGGACATTATCGACATCGCCTACCTGAACCGCGTCCTCGCGTGGTTCGACCAAGCCGAAGGCGACATACTCCGCAGCACAATGTCATCGCGGAGCCTCGCACCGGAAGATGTCGCTCGCCTTCGCGCCTTACATCTCAGTGACGTTTCCTTCCAGGGAGCACTCGATGTGCTTCAGTACGACCTGCGCGCTGGTTTTGTTGGGCTTTACCCCACTCCTGGCAACAAGCATACGACGGTTGTCGAGATCCTGTCGTCTTCAACTACCTGCGCTTTCGCCAGGGTATACAGAGACGCCTCAGCGGTATCTATGAGCGAGAACCCACGGTTTCGAACCCAGTGGGTAGCCCTAAGACGGCTCGACCAAGGCTCAGCTCCCAACCAGAACGCTACCGGGTGGGCATACGAGTACAACGGTGCGAGGTTCCAGCTTGGTGGGGGAGACACGGTCCCGAAGCCCCCAGAACCGAATCCATGCGCTTCCTTCTAGCATCGCTTCTGTTCGCCCTCCTGCAAGTCCAGGGAGCCGCCGTCTCAACAACAACAAGGCAGTTCCCAACCCACCAGCACCGAGACGGCAGACTGCACGCTGAGGGCGGATAACGCGTCGTACATTTGTCGGAATGGCTTGGTGATTTACGTCAATGGGGTTCCCGGCGGTGTGGAGGACGACGGGGGCGCTGACTGGAAACCGAGGGATGGTTCGTACACACCGAGGCGACGCCGCTGGGTGAGCTCAGGATCGAGGCGTCGGGGCGCTACTACGTCGACTGGGGCGACGGCGAGCTCACCGGTCCCCACAGCACCGAGGGACAGCCGTGGCCGCACGGCACGATCAAGCACGACTACCAGTGGTCCGGGAGCTACGACGTCGTCGTCACCCAGAGGTGGACAGCGACCTGGCAACTGGGCGACCGTGGCGGCCCTCTGCCCGAAGGCACCACCACCGGGAGGATCGACGGCTTCTCGGCCCGCGAGATCCAGGCCGTGGTCTCCAACTGACCGGCCGGCTGCGGCCAGCGGCTACTAGGAACCGATGGCCACGGACGACAGCCCCCGCCTCATGGGCGGAGGCCGTGGTCGTGGGTGTGGTCCGTACCGTGGGTGGCGGCCAGGTGGGAGTGGCCGGTCCCGGCGGGCTGGCCGACGCGGTCCTCCCGGCCGGGCCAGGGGGCGCGGTAGGCGCACAGATCGCAGTTGTGAGCCGGGCGGGCGGCCAGGGCCTCCCGATAGCGGTCGAGGACGACCGGGACGAGGCTGGGCACCGGGCCGATGTAGCCGGCGTCGATCACCTCGACGCCGGTACGGGAAGTGAACTCGTCGATCTCGGCCCGGGCCCGGTCGATCAGCAGGCCGTGGCACAGGAACCAGAAGGCCACCGCCATCCGCCGATGGCCGAGCCGGTCGAACACGTCGAGCCCGTCGGGCACCCGGGGCCCGGTCACACCCGTGAACGCGGCGTGTGCGAACGGGGCACCCGTCCACTCGGCCACCAGGCGGGACACCTTGGCGGCGTCGCCGTTGGCGTCGGGGTCCGACGTGCCCCGGGCCACCAGCAGCAGCGGTAGCCCGCCCGCACCCGACCGGTTCACCCGGTCGCCCAGGGTGGCCACCAGGTCGCGGGTGACCCCCAGCGGGGCGCCCAAGACGATCTCGATCGGATAGTCGAGGTCGCGGTAGCGCTCCCGAGCGGCCAGGACCAGGGCAGGGACGTCGCTCTTGGCGTGACCCGCTCCGAGCAGCATCAGAGGCAGGACGGTCACCCGTCGGCATCCCCGCTCCACCAGGGACCCGAGGACCGCGGCGGCTGGCGGGTCGGTCATCTCCAGGAACCCGACCTCCACCGCGTCCCCGGGTAGGGCGCGGGAGATCATCCGCCCGATGGCCGCCGTCTCGGCCGCGGCGGTGGGCGACTTCGAGCCGTGGCCCACGAGCAGCAGCCCGTTCACGGCCGGCCCCCGACCCCGAGGGCAGCACGCACCGCGCCCTCAACGGCCAAGGCCGACACCTCGGACAGGGCCACGCAGGGCCCGCCCAGGGCGGCCGCCACCCGGGGCGCCAGCCCCAGGGGGGCGGGGCCATCCTCGGCGTCGAGGACGAGTGCCCCCATCCCAGCGGCGGCCACGGCCGACGCGGCCACCAGCGCCCGGTCGAAGGCGCCCGGCCCGGCCGTGGCCCGGCCGTCGGTGAGCAGCACGATCGTGGGATTGTCGCCTGCCTCGGCCGCCCGCAGAGCGGTCTCCAAGGCGGCATCGATCCCCTCGGCCAGGGGGGTCGGGCCGCCGGTGGCCATGTCGGCCAGCCTGGCCCGCGCCACCTCCACGCTGGCCGTGGGCCGCAGGACGACCTCGGCGCCGCGGCCACCGAAAGCCACCAGGGCGACCCGGTGGCGGCTTCGGTAGGCGTCGGCCAACAGCCCGAGCACAGCACCGGCGGCCGCCTCTACCCGCCGGGCGCTGCCCATCGAGCCGCTGGTGTCGACGGCCAGCACGACCGTTCGGGTGGCCGCTCGTCGGCGGACAGGCTCCCGCAGGTCGCCCGGCTCCAGTCCCCCGCCGGTGCCACCCCGTGCCACCTTCGCCCGCACCGACGCCATAACGGCCACCGACGACGGGCCGCCCGGCCCCGGTACCCGAGCCCCCACCACCGGCCCGGTGACGCCCGGACCGGTGACGGGCGCAGCGGGCCGCGGGCCGGCCACCGGTACCACTACCGGCTCGGCCGCCGCGCCCAGTGCCCCACCGGCCAGGTCGGACCACGTCTCGGCACCATCGTCGGCGGACCTGCGCGCGGGGCCTGCGGGGGCGGCGGACCTGGCCTGCTCGTTCCCCGCCAAGCCGGCGGCGAGCGAACGGCCGTTGCCGGGCCGGCCGTTGCCCGGCCAGCTCTGGGTGTCGTGGTCCGCCTCCCCCCCCGAGCCGGTCGACCCACCGGGCTGGCCCTGGGAAGCCCCCGGCGCGCCGGGGAGCGGCGCGGTCGACGGGGCCCCGCCGTCGCCGGCCACGGACTGCGGCGAGTGTTCACCGGACCGGCCGGGCTGGCCTTCGGTGTCACTGCGCCCGGGTCGCTGCGGGCTGTCGGCCGACGGGTCGGCGTGGTCGCTTGCCTCCGAGGCCGGGCCCGCCCCTGGTGAGGACGCGACCGCATGGGCCGCGGCGAGGGCGGCCCGGAGCTCGTCGGGCGACAGGGTGGGGGGGTCGAACGGGCGGCGGCGGCGGCGATGGGCCAGGGCCAGGGGGGCAACCCGTTCCACGTCGGCGACGGTTGCCACCGCCCGGCCCTCCCAACCGGCGAGAGCGGCCGCCGCCCGGCACAGCACGAGGTCGGCCCGCAGACCCTCGGCCCCCACGGCCAGTGCCAGCCGGCTGGCAAAGCCGATCACGTCCTCGGGCAGGACGGCCGGCCTGGCCG
>JBFMCT010000016.1 GCA_040754375.1 Actinomycetota bacterium | reverse complement strand
GTGTCCTACACCGACGTCTGGGGCTGGACCACCACCCGGTCCTACGACCAGGCCGGCCGGCCCACGGCTGCCCACGGCCCCCGGGGGGCCACGGCCGTCGTCTACGGGGCGGCCACCGGGGCCGTCGAGGCCGTGCACTGGGACGGCCAGCCCGTGGCCACCGCCTCCTACGACGGCGCCAGTGGCATGCTTGAGGCCCTGTTGTCGACGACCAACGCCACCTCGGGGACCTTCGCCTACGACGCCGCCGGGCGGCTGGCCATGGTGGCCTGGCAGGGCCCGGGGGGCACGCTGGGCACCGACGAGGTCGTGCGCTCCCCGGGGGGCCGGGTGGTCGACCAGAGGGTGGACGGCACCGACGCCTACCCGGGCACCGCCCCCTTCGGCCAGCCGGGCTCGTGGAACTTCCTCTACGACCCCGACGAGCAGGGCCGGCTCGTCACCGGGCGGCTGACGGTGGCCCGGGCCGCGGGCCACGAGCTCTCCTACGGCTACGGCCCCGTCGAGGGGTGCGCCCACCCCGGGGCGGGCCGGTCGTCCAACCTGTCGGCCGTCACCGACAACGGCGCCACCACCACCTTCTGCTACGACCGGGCCGACCGCCTGGTGTCGTCCTCGGCCGGCTGGGCCCCGGCCTACGACGCCCGGGGCAACACGGTCGCCCTCGCCGACATCGCCCTGGCCTGGGACGGGGCCGGCCGCCACGTGGCCACCGCCGACGCCACCACCGGCGGGGTGGCCACCTACACCCGCGACGCCACCGGGCGCATAGTGGCCCGCACCGACGCCTCGGGCACCGTGCGCTACGGCCACGACGGCCCGGGCGACAACCCCGCCGTGGTGGCCGGGGCCACCGGGGAGGTCACCGCCCGCCACCTGGCGCTGCCCGGGGGGGTGGTCGTCACCCGCACGGCCGGGGCCGAGAGCTGGGCCTACCCCAACGTGCACGGCGACGTCCTGGCCACCGCCGACGCCACCGGGGCCAAGGTCGGCCCCACCCGCCACTACAGCCCCTTCGGCCAGGAGCTAGGCCCCGGCCCCTCCGGCCCCGGCTACGGCTGGCTCGGCTCCCACCAGCGCCTCACCGACGACGCCGGGGGCCTCGACATCATCCACATGGGCGCCCGCCCCTACGTCCCCTCCCTCGGCCGCTTCCTCTCCGTCGACCCCGTCGAGGGCGGGTCTGCGAACGACCATGACTACTGCTTTGGCGATCCGATCAACTGCACCGACCTGAATGGCGAAGAGGCCGGAAAGTGGACTTCTGTCGGCGCCTTCTGCCTGAGCCGTCCAAGCAGGGCCAGGGCATGCACTGTTGCATGGGCACTCGGCGACGTCGCGAGAAGCGCGTCCAAGGAGGCGTTTCCTTCAGCTGAGCAGCGTGCAGAGGCTGACGCCTTCAGGCACGTCTACTGGCACGCACTGATGATGATCCATGGCCTCGACCGAACCTTCGTGGTCCAGTTTGGGCGGGTGTGGGAGGACTTCTCCGGTAACCCTGAGGGAGCGAAGGCGGCCGATCTCGCGAACAACCATAGAGGGCGCGAGGTTGGTGCTGCATTCGTCAGGTCTGGGCTGCCAGTGCCAGATCAGGTCTATTTAGCTCAAACCTACATTCTTGGTTTGGTGCAGAGTCGCAGCTCGTTGATTCGGTACGATGTCGGATGAGCGTACGTCTCTCAAATCCTCGGTTCCCCGACGCTCAAGGCTCGTCCTCACGCCCGGTCGTGTGGCTGGTGATGGCGGCTGTCGTCCTGCTCAACTGGCTCGTGCTCTCCGTCTTCTCAGCCTTTGCGTTCCTCACCGCGAACGTCGACGACCCCATCGGAACCTACGGCCGGGCGGGCTTCATCGGCCTAGTGGTCCTTTTGGGATGTGCCGCGGTGCTCGCCTCGGGCGGGCTGTCGGCGCACCATTTGTGGTCAACATCTCCCCAGCCTTGGTTCCGGATCGTTGGACTGATCGTCACGTGTGTCGCCCAAATCACGGCGGCCCTATTTATGGTGACTGCGCTAGCTACGGGTAGCGACGGTAACCAACCAACGTTTGTCGGTCTGCTCGCACTCTCCTTGGCAGCGGGAGGAGTTGCTTGCGTGCTTCGGCTGGGGATCGGCTCCACCCCCACACCCGCGACGCCACCGGGCGCACGGTCCACGCGGCGGTCTCTACGGGCCCGGTGTGTGTCCCTCGGGCTGGCCGAGGAGGCCGGTGGCCAGGGCCAGGTCGACGGCCCATGACCACAGGTCGTGGATGGGGGGCTGGCCGCCCGAGGGGGAGACCCGGGCCGGGCAACCGTGGGTGGCCCAGGTCGGGCGGACCGAGCCGATGCGTTCGACGTGGGGCTTGCCGGCCACGAGGTGGTCGGGGTGGATGTCGACCGACCAGGGCCGGCCGTCGCGTTCGGTGACCACGAACCGTTGGCCGTCGAACCACTGCGGGCCTCCGGGGAACGAAGCAGGAGCGAGAAAGGCGTGGTAAGCCACGATCACGTGGTCGAGGTTGAGGGCCGCGAAGCGCATGGCCGGCCGGCTGCTGTGGACCATGACCTCGGCCTGGGCCTCGGGCCCCAGTCCCTGTGCGGACAGCAGGCGGTGCATGACCTCGGCCAGTTGGACCGATACACCCGTGCCGAAGTGCAGGCCCCCGTAGATGAAGCTCACGGCGTCGCGCATGCGGGCCTTGCCCGCGGGGCCGGCCTCGGCCCGGAACAGGGCGAGCAGGGCCTCCAGCCTCGTCAGCATCCAGCCCCGTTCGCCGTGGGGCAGGTCGCTCAGCTCCTTGTGGAGGTGGAAGACGGTGGTGTCGACGTAGAGCTTGCCCAGCTCGTAGAAGCCCGCGACCGTGCCCTCCTCGACGGTGGTGGGGGTGTCGAGGACCATCCGCCAGTCGGTGTGGCCCGAGCGGACCAGTCCGTAAGGGGGGCGGTTGGGACGGTCGGCCAAGGCCCGGGCGACAGCCGCCTCGGCCAGCACGGACGAGATGGCGTAGAGGTCGACCCGCAGTTTCTCGAGCCGAGCCTTACGCTCACCCGGCGACAAGCCCGCCAGCCGCTTGCCCGACGGCAGGTCGCCGGCCACAGCTGCCCCCTTGGTGGCCAGTTCACGGGCCCGCACCGCCAGCCGGCCCCCCACCGACGGGTCGGCCGGCCCCTCCGCGGCTGGTTCAACCACGCCGGTAAGGGCGACAGGGCTCGGTCTGGGGCACGGGCACGCCGTCAAACTACCGCCCGGCCCGCAGCCCGGTTCCCGAGCGACGGGTACCTTCACTGCGTGAGAGGGTTCGGGTCTAGGCCGTTCGGGAGCGGGATGGGTGACCACCATCACCTGTGGAACCGCGACCCGGAGTTCGTGGCCGGGGCCAAGCTCGACCGGCTGGTCCTCAAGCGGGTGTGGGCCTTCGCCCGGCCCTACCGGTGGATGATCACCGGCTACGTCGCCACCATCTTGGCCTCGGCCCTGGTCACGGTCATGCCCCCGCTGGTCTTCCGGGCCATCATCGACAACCACGCCATACCCCGGGCCGACCTGTCGGGGCTCAACCTGCTGGCCCTGCTGGCCGTCGGGCTGGCCATCACCGATCTGGTCCTCAACCTCTTCCAGCGGTGGTGGACGGCCCGCATCGGCGAGGGCCTGACCTTCGACCTGCGCTCGGCCCTCTACGAACACGTCAACCGCATGCCGTTGGCCTTCTTCACCCGGACCCAGACGGGCGCCCTCATGTCCCGGCTGAACACCGACGTGCAGGGGGCGCAGCGGGCGTTCACCTCCACCCTGGGCAGCGTCGTGCAGAACGTGTTCACCCTCATCGTGACACTCACCGTGATGCTCCGCCTGGAGTGGCGGCTGACGCTGCTCACCCTGGTGGTGGTCCCGCTGTTCGTGGCCCCGGCCAAGCGGGTGGGCCGCCACCTCCAGAAGCTGACCCGCCAGTCCTTCAACCTCAGCGCGGCCATGAACGCTAACATGACCGAGCGGTTCAACGTGTCGGGCGCCCTGCTGGTCAAGCTCTTCGGCCACCCCGACCGGGAGGCCGCCGAGTTCGCCGAAAAGGCCGGCAGGGTGCGGGACATCGGCATCCGCACCGCCCTGCTGGGACGGGTGTTCTTCGCCGCCCTCGGCATGCTGGGTGCCGTCGGTACGGTGCTCGTCTACTGGTGGGGCACCCGCATGGTCATCGAGGGCACGCTCACCGTCGGCACCCTCACGGCCCTCGCCCTCTACGTCGCCCGCCTCTACGGCCCGCTGACCCAGCTCACCAACGCCCAGGTCGACGTGATGACGGCCTTCGTTTCCTTCGAGCGGGTGTTCGAGGTGCTCGACGCCCAGCCGTCGATCACCGACTCCCCGGGCTCGTTCGACTTGGGCGGGGACCGGCCCGTCGAGGGGCGCATCGAGCTCGAGAACGTGTGGTTCCGCTACCCGGCCCCCTCGACCGTCTCGATCGCCTCACTGGAGGCCGACACCGCCTCGCCCCTGTCCGACGAACCCTCGGCCCTGATCCTCAAGGGCGTCTCGTTCACGGCCGAGCCCGGACAGATGGTGGCCCTGGTGGGGCCGACGGGCGCCGGCAAGTCGACGCTGTGCAGCCTCGTCCCCCGCCTCTACGACGTGACGGCCGGGACGGTCCGCATCGACGGCCACGACGTGCGCGACCTGACACTCACCAGCGTGGCCGCGGCCATCGGCATGGTGGCCCAGGACTCCCACCTGTTCCACGACACGGTGAGGGCCAACCTGGCCTACGCCCGGCCGGAGGCGACCGACGACGAGATCGAACAGGCCTGCCGGGCGGCCCGCATCCACGACCTGATCTCAGGGCTGCCCGAGGGCTACGACACCGTGGTCGGCGAGCGGGGCTACCGCCTCTCGGGGGGCGAGAAGCAGCGCCTGGCCCTGGCCCGGGTGCTGCTCAAGAGCCCGGCCATCGTGATCTTGGACGAGGCCACGGCCCACCTCGACTCCGAGACCGAACTGCTCGTGCAGCAGGCCCTGGCCGAAGCCCTCAAGGGACGGACATCGCTGGTCATCGCCCACCGCCTGTCGACCATCCAGGCCGCCGATCAGATCCTGGTGGTCGACGAGGGGCGGGTTGTCGAACGGGGTACCCACGCCGAGCTCGTCGGACGCCAGGGCCTCTACCGCGAGCTCTACCTCACCCAGTACGCCCGGCCGACTGCTCAGCCCGCCGGTCCCTGACGGCTCTCGAGCGGTCGCCGCCGTCCCGGCGGCGGCGCCACCGGCTCCTCGGGGCGCGGTCAGCGTCGTCCTCCACGGCACCGGGCGTCTCCCCGTCGACCCTGCGGGTCCGGCTGGGTGTGGCCGCCCGGGCCCGGCGGAAAGAGGCGGTGCGCAGGGCCTCGGCCTCGGCCGCCCGCTGTTCGGCGTCGCGGCGGGCCTCGGCCTCCGCCCCCTTCTGGGGGTCGAGGGCGCGGGCCACGAGCTTGGCGTGCCAGCGCTCACCCAGCGACCCCCCGAGCAGGCCGCCGACAACCATGGCCGCCAGCGAGGCCAGGCCGGCCACCGTGGCCACGTCCCGCCACTCGGCCGCCGTGGTCGGCACGCCGAGGTTGCGCAGGTTGTCGACGGCCAAGTCGGTGCCCCCGATCTGGCGGGCCGTCCACGCCGCCACCACAGCCCCGACGATGCCCAGGACGACCACGGCCGCCCCGTGGGCCAGACCGGCCCGGCGGGCCATGCGCCCGGCGACGTACCCGCCGGCCAGGAACGACAGGAGCAGGAGGCCGGCGACGACGAGGCCGCCGGCCACCCCCAGCTGCTCCCAGCGGCCGGCGACGTCGAAGTCGGCGTCGACGGCCACGGCCATGGACGCGGTGATGCCCGACAGCACGGCGAAGGTCCCGTAGGCGGCCACCGCGCCGCCGGCCACGCTGGCCACCGAGAGCTGGCCGAAACCGGCGTCGGACACCAGTTCCCGGCGGTCCCGGCCTGTCTCGACGAACGCTTCAGTGGCCATGGTCCCTCCTGCATCGGACGGTGGTTGTCTGCGTCAAGTGTTCCCCGTAGCGGCCCGCGCTATTCGCCTTCGAGCGGCCGGGGGACCGTCTGGGCGTCGTCGATGCCCTCACCCCGGTCGGACTCGCCCAGTTCCATCAGCTCCTTCTCCAGGGCCTCGCGTTCGAGCACCTCGTCGTCCTTGGTCGCCTGGGTGTCGCGTTCCATGTGCACCTCCGGTCGGTAGGGGCGGCCCTCGATGTGAGGTCTACCCGGGGGCTGCCGTACCATCCCCCCGCAGATGCGGTTACCTCATATCTCCCCCCAGGCGTACCGGCGCCTGACGTTGCTGGCCCTGCTGGCCCTCGCCTTCATCATCGTGACCGGGGGCGCCGTCCGGCTGACCGACTCGGGGCTGGGCTGCCCCGACTGGCCCACGTGTGACAACCAGCGGGTCATCGCCCCCCTCGAGTTCCACGCCATGGTGGAGTTCGTCAACCGGGTCATCACCGGGATCGTCTCGCTGGCCGTGATGGGGGCCGTGCTCGGTTCGCTGCGCCGCCAGCCCCGCCGCCGGGACCTGACGTGGCTCTCGCTGGGTCTGGTGGCGGGCGTCATCGCCCAGATCATCCTGGGCGGCTTCACGGTGATGTTCCACCTGCTGCCCCAGTTCGTCATGGCCCACTTCCTGCTGTCGATGGTGCTGCTGGCCAACGCCGTGGTCCTCCATCACCGGGCGGGAGAGCCCGACGGCAGCCGGCCCCGGCCGGCCGTCCCCCCCGACCTGCGCCATCAGGGGAGCCTCGTGGTGGCGGCCGCCGGGCTGGCCATCTTCTTGGGGACGGTCGTCACCGGCACAGGGCCTCACGGGGGCGACCCCGAGGTGGAGCGGTTCCCGTTCGTGCTGGCCGAAGTGGCCCGCGTCCACGGGGTGGCCGTGGTGCTGTTCATCACCCTGACGCTGGTGACGTTGTGGCGGCTGCACAAGGCGGGCGCGCCGGCGCCGCTCATGGCCGCCGGACGGGTGCTGGTGGCCGTCTCCGCGGCCCAGGCCGTCGTGGGCTACACGCAGTACTTCACCGGCGTGCCCGTCCTGCTCGTGGGCATCCACATCGCGGGGGCGGCGGCCGTATGGGCCACCGCCATCCGGTTCCTCCTGCGGTTCACGGTGCGCCCCCAGGCGGGGGCCCCGGCGGCCAGCGCAGCCACGCCCGCCCCCGAAGTTCTCAGCCGGCCCTGAACGTCCTATCCTGGGAGGTTGTGGCGGCGATGCCCACTGCCCCCACCGAGGTGCGCGAACCGGAGGTCGGCGAGAAGGTCGGCGAAGATCGCCCCTGGGTCGTCATCGTCTGGAACGACCCCGTCAACCTCATGTCCTATGTCACGTTCGTGCTGCAGAAGCTGTTCGGTTACAGCAAGGAGAAGGCCACCAAGCTGATGCTCGACGTGCATCACAAGGGTAAGGCGGTGGTGTCCAGCGGCCCGCGCGACAAAGCCGAGCTCGACGTGTTCCGGCTCCACGAGCACGGGCTGTGGGCCACCATGGAGCACGACAAGTGACGAGATGAGCCCCCTGGGACAGTTCGGCCGGCGGGTCAAGCGCCTGCGCAGGGGGGGTGTCGAGCTGCGCATCCCCGAGCCCGAGCGGGAGTTCCTGCGCACGCTCGCACCCCAGATGCGCGAGTTGCTGGAGTCGCCTGACGACCCCGCGGCCAGCCGCCTGTTCCCCGTGGCCTACCCCGAGGACGAGGACCGCCAGACCGAGTACCGCCTGCTGGCCGGGGGCGAGCTGCTCGACTCCCACCTCAAGGCCCTCGACGCCCTGGAAGCCAGCGCCGAGGAAGAACGCCTCGACGAGGACCAGGCCTACGCCTGGATGCGTGCCCTCAACGAGGTGAGGCTGGTGCTCGGCACCCGGTTGGACATCACCGAGGAGGGCCAAGAGCGCCCGTCGAGCCGGGACGACCCCAGGGCCCCGGCCTTCGCGGCCTACGACTACCTGAGCATGCTCCAGGGCGAACTGATCGACGCCCTCGGGGGCTGAGCCCCGCCCGCCTCGGCTCAGCGGGCCGGGGCTCACGGGCGGGGGCGGGGGCGGGGGCGGAGGCGGGGGCGGAGGCGGGGGCGGGGGCGGCCGGGCCGGGGCTGACGGGCCGCTCGGCCTCGGTACCCGAGAGCCGGATCGGGCCCGTTCAGCGGGCCGGGGCCACGGGCGAGAACATGACCCCGACGGTCCCCGGCCCGGTGTGGGCGCCCACGCTCGGGCCCACGCGGTAACCGACGACCTCGGCCACGGTGGGCAGGTCGCGCAGGCGTCGGGAGACTTCGTCGGCCAGCGCCGCCATCTGCGGGTCGCCATAGCCGACGCCCACCCGCAGCCGGGCCCCACTCCCCACGCCGGCCACGTGGGCGACCATGGCGTCGGCTGCACCCGTGCCGTCGGGCACCTCGGCCACCACCCTCATGACCCCGCCGTCCATGGTCATCACCGGGACCAGCGCGGCCGCCAGGTCGCCGGTACCCGGGGCCAGCCGGCCCCCGGCCCGAGCCAGGTCGAGGGCCTTGACCACGAACACGTTGCCTACCCCGGCAGCGGCCTCCCGGGCGGCGTCCGCCGCCTCGCCCGCGCTCGCCCCCGCGGCCAGGGCCTCGCCCGCGGCCCACACGCACAGCGCCACGCCGAACGAGGCTGTACCGGTATCGACGACATGGACGGGAACGGGGGCCGACGCGGCCGCCAGCCGGGCCGAGCCCACCGTGGCCGAGACCTCTGACCCGATGTGGACCGAGACGATCTCGGTGGCCCCGGCCTCGGCCAGACGGCTGTAGGCCTCGACGAACCGCCCCGGTCCGGGGGCGGCCGTGGTGACGGCCGGGGCCCGGCCCGGCGCGAACAGGGCGAAGAACCCGTCGGCGTCGAGGTCGGCGCCCTCGTCGAACGGGGCGCCGTCGACGGTGACGGTCAGGGGGACCACGACCACACCGAACCGGTCGGCCAGGGCCCGCGGGACCTGGGCGTTGGAGTCGGTGACGAGGCCGGTCACACGCGCTCCTGCCAGCCCCGGGCCGCCCAGAAGCGCGAGAAGATGACGGCGCTGCTGGCGGCTGCGGCCAAGGGAAGGGCCGGGGTCGGGCGAGGCCCCCAGGCGTTGGGCCACCCCTTCCTCCACCACAGCACGCCCGCCCCCACCCAGACGGCCGACGCCACCGCGGTGGCCGGCAGCGCCCGGCGCTTCCAGCGGGCCACGACCAGCGCGACGGCCAGGTCGACGGGGAAGTAGGCCGGGAAGGTGGCCAGGCAGTGCCCGCAACTGGTCGCCGCCCCCTTGCCACCGCCCTTGAAGCGGGTCCAGAGCGGGAAGCAGTGGCCGACGACCGCGGCGGTCCCCCCCAGGTGGGCTCCCGTCCCGCCCGCCAGCGCCTGGCCGAGCCACGACGCGGCCGCCCCCTTGCCGATGTCGGCCACCAACACGGCCGTCCCCCACCGCCGGCCCAGGGCCGTCATGGCGTTGGCCGCCCCCGGGTTGCCGCTGCCCACCGTGCGCAGGTCGGTGGTCCCGCCGGTGGCCAGGCGGGCGGCCAGGGTGGCCGCCGGGAAGCTGCCGAGCAGGTACCCGGCGGTGGCGGCCAGAGCCGAGGCGAGGGGGCGGGCGGGGCGCATCAGGGCGGAGGCTACGGCGGCCGGCGGCCCTCGGGGGGTGCATGATGGCCCGGTGACACAGCCCGAGGTCCGCCTGGTCGCGGTTGGCGGCGGGGTGGACCTGCACGCCCTGCTGTGGGCCGGGGGGGAGCGCTCGCCCTTCCTGCTGGTGCACGGGCTCTCGTCCAACTGCCGGACGTGGACCGCGGTGGCCGGCCGGCTGCACGCCGCCGGCCACCCGGTGGCGGCCGTCGACCTGCGCGGCCACGGCCGGTCGGACAAGCCGGACGAGGGCTACGACTTCGCCACCCTGGCCGCCGACCTGGCCACGGCCGCAGATGCCCTCGGTCTCGTGCGGCCCATCGCCGCCGGCCAGTCCACGGGCGGCAACGTGGTGGTCGAGCTGGCCTACGGTTCGTCGTCCGGTACCGTGCCCGGCGCCGTAGGGATCGACGGTGGGGCCATCGAACTGTCCGAACGCTGGCCCCGCTGGGAGGACTGTGCCGCCGCGCTGGCCCCGCCCCCGCTCGAAGGCACGCCCGTGGCTGATGTCGAGGCCTGGCTGCGCGGCGCCCACCCCGACTGGGACGACTGGGGCATCGAAGCCACCCTGGCCAACCTGGAGGTGCGCGCCGACGGCACCGTCGGGCCCTGGCTCACCCGTGAGCGCCACATGCAGCTCCTGCGGGCCCTATGGGAGCACCGCCCGTCGAAGCTACTGGCGGCCGTCGGCGTGCCGGTGATGCTGGTGCACGCCCAGTCCTCGGGCGGCGGCCCGAAGCCCCCGCACGCGTCCGTCTCGTCGCCCCACGTCACGGTGACGAGCCTGGTCGGCGACCACGACTTGCACGTCCAGCAGCCCGACACCGTGGCCCGCCTGCTCGAGGAGTTCGCCTCATCGGTCGAAAGGGGCCGCACGCCGTGACCGCCCGGCTGCTGGTGATCATGGGGTCGGGGGAGACCAGCCCCACCATGAGCAAGCTCCACCGTGAGCTGTTCGCCCGCCTCGGGGGGCCGGCTTCAGTCCCGGCCGTGATGCTCGATACCCCCTTCGGGTTCCAGGAGAACGCCGACGACATCGCGGCCAAAGCCGAGGACTACTTCCGCAAGGCCGTCGGGCGGCCGGTGTCGCTGGCGTCCTACCGTTCGGCCGACCAGGTCGGGTCGGTGGCCCACGAGGCCGCCCTCGTGAAGTTAGGCGAGGCCCGGTGGGTCTTCGCCGGACCGGGCAGCCCGTCCCACGCCCTGCGGCTGTGGAAGGCCAGCCGGGTGCCGGCCCTGTTGGCCGACAAGCTGCGCGACGGGGGGTGCATCACCTTCGCCAGTGCGGCGGCCGTCACCCTCGGGCCGTTCGCCCTGCCCGTCTACGAGATCTACAAGGTCGGCCAGGAGCCGTTCTGGCTGGAGGGGCTCGACCTCACCGGCCGGGTGGGCTTGCCGGCCGTGGTCGTGCCCCACTGGAACAACGCCGAGGGCGGCCACCACGACACCCGCTACTGCTACATGGGCGAGCGCCGGCTGCGGGTGCTGGAGGACAAGCTGCCCGAGGGCATCTTCGTGCTCGGGGTCGACGAGCACACGGCCTGCGTACTCGACCTCGACGAAGGCACGGCGACCGTCTCGGGCCTGGGCGGTGTGACCATCCGGGCGGCGGGCGCGGTCGTGCGGCGGGTGGAGGCGGGCGAGACGGTCGCCACGTGCGATCTAGCGCACGGGGTGGGCGGCGGGGGCGGGCCCGCGAGGGTGTCCGCCGACGCGGCCCAGCCGGGAGCCGGCCACGGCCCCGCCGCCAGGCCGGCCCGGTCACCTTTGCTGGCCTCGGTCACCGAACTGGAGGCCCGGTTCGCGCAGGCCCTCGAGGCCCGCGACGCTGATGCGGCCACGGCCTGTGCCCTTGACCTGGTCTCGCTGCTCGACGCCTGGTCCAGCGACACCACCGAGTCCGACGAGCTCGACCGTGCCCGGGCCGCCCTGCGCTCGATGGTCGTCCGCCTCGGCCAGGCCGCGTCCACCGGCCTGCGCGACCCCCGCGCCGCCGTGGCCCCGTTCGTCGAGGCCCTGCTCGACGCCCGCCGCCAGGCCCGCGACGACCGCCGCTGGGCCGACGCCGACTCGCTCCGCGACCGCCTCCTGGCCGCCGGCATCGAAGTCCGCGACGGCCCGGAAGGCACCGAATGGCAGGTAGTCTCAAGCCCTCAGGCCCCCATCGTCTAGCGGCCTAGGACACCACCCTTTCAAGGTGGCGGCACGGGTTCGAATCCCGTTGGGGGTGCCAGCAAAGGCCCAGGTGGGAGCGCATCTAGCCTGGGCTGCGTGCCTCTGAGACGGCGCTTTTGCCAATCTCTTGCCAATCCAAGGTCCGGCGAAAGGCTCGGGATGCAGGGGTTCATCAGGCAGCGCGGCGACGCCTGGGAGCTGCGCGTGTACGTCGGTCGGGACGCCGTGAGCGGGCGGAAGCGGTGGGTGTACAAGACGGGTGCGCGGTGGGAAGCGTGAGGCCCAGCGGGCCCTGACGGCGATGGTGGCCGAGGCCGATCGGGGCGGGTTGACTCGGACGAGCGCGACCGTGAGCGAGCTGCTGGAGGAGTGGTACGCCCATGCTGCGCCGGGGTTCTCGCCGAAGGGCGCTTACGAGACGCGAGGCATCTTGGATCGGAACCTGCTGCCGTTCGTCGGATCGGTGCCACTGTCGAAGCTGGGTGCGGCGGACCTGGACCGGTTCTACCGCCGGCTGCGGGAGAAGGGCGGTCGCGCCGGCCGGCCGTTGGCGCCCGGGACCATCCGGCGGACGCACGGCGTGCTGCACCGGGCGCTGGCGCAGGGCGTGCGATGGGGCTGGCTGGCGAACAACCCCGCGTCGTCGGCGAGCCCGCCCCGAGTGCCCATGCCGCAGATCAACCCGCCCGCTCCGGACGAGCTGGCGCGCGTGTTCGCGCTGGCAACGAGTGCGGACGTGGACTTGACCGATTACATCCTGCTGGCCGCTGCGACAGGCGCACGGCGGAGCGAGTTGATCGCCCTGCGCTGGTCCGACATCAACTTCGCCAAGGGCGTCGTGACGATCAGCCGCGGCATCGTGAGCGGCGCCGACGGCCTGGTCGAGAAGGGCACCAAGACGCATGCGTCCCGCCGGGTGTCGCTGGACCCGACGACGGTCGAGGCGTCACGTGCTCACCGGGGTCGTGCCGAGGACCGTGCCGCGTTGTGCGAGTTCGAGCTGTCACGCGAGGCCTTCGTGTTCAGCTACGAGGTCGACGGGTCGAAGCCGTGGTTCCCGGACTCCGTGAGCCGCTGCTTCAGCCGGCTGTGCAAGAAGGCGGGCCTGAAGGGCGTGCGCCTCCATGACCTTCGCCACTACGTGGCCACCCGCCTGCTGTCCGCCGGTGTTGACGTCCGCACAGTCGCCGGCCGTCTCGGTCACCGCAACGCCGCCACGACCCTGAACGTCTACAGCCACTTCCTCGCCGAAGCCGACCGGGACGCCGCCGACGTCCTGGGTCGGATCTTCGAGGACGCAGTGCCGCCGCGTCTGACACTGAGGTCAGGCCTGGTTCGGGATGACCTCCAGCATCTCGTCGGCTGCGTCGATCACTACACGGAACCACCGGAAGAACCCAAGATGGCCGAACACCTGGAAGTCGAACGGCCAGGGATCGCAGAAGGAAACGGGCGCCTCCCAGGTGAAGTCGCCGAGCACGAGCTGGCACGTGACCATTCGTGCCTCCACGACTACCCCAGCGAGGGCGATTCCTTCGACCGCGACGCCGTCGAGGTCGATGCCGGCAAGACCGGCAACCCACGCGCCGACTCGGTTGTGAACAGCGCCGGTGTCGAGGAGCCCCAGTACGCTGACGTTTGCATGCGGACCGACGACGGACACCTCAAGGGCCGGTCGGGCAATGTCGGCCCCTGCGCCGGGGAGGAGCTCGAAGGCGAACCTCAACCCTGGCCGTGCATCCCCATGTCGGCTGCCGGGTCGACCGGAACGCGGAAGATCACGGCGCCCTCAACGCCGTTCTCCTCAAGCCAGGCAAAGACTTCCTCCGGCGTCTCGGCATCAACCAGGATCCGCTCGTCCTTACGGGCGACGTAGCGACCGATGTAGGGCCGGAGGAGGTCGGCCCGCGCCTTTTGGCGCGCCTCGACCTCCGGTCGGACCCTCGGCTCGGGTAGTCGGATCACCTGACGCATGGCCCCAGTATGCCGGGCGCCAGTCACGAACCTTCGCCCTTTGGCGGATGCTCCACCGACGCGCGCTGCATGGCGTTCTCCTGGAGCAGTTCCTCGGCCCGGTCGTAGACGGCGGCCAGGCGAGCGACTGTCTCGGGGTCGTCCAGGTCGATGACCCGCTCGATGGCGTCGGGCGAGGCGATCTGCATCCGGAGGTACGTATAGCGCCCGTCGTCGGCGGGGTCGTGGGTGAACATTACCTTGCGGAACACCCGCTCGCCGATGATCGAGTGCGAGATCGCCTTGTAAACGGCCCGCGGGTGGGTGTCGTAGTGGGTCCGCATCGACAGGTCGTCGAAGCGGTCGAGCACCCGCCGCAGGTCGCCGACCATCCGTTCGATCTGGGTCGTCTCCTCCTCCACGAGGGCGAACAACGCTTCCTCCCGGCTGCGCTGGAAATGTTCCCATGAAACCTCCGGCGGGAACCCGCCGGCCCGCCCACGCCCAGTCGCTGGCGCGACGCAGGCAGGCTCGACCGCCTTGCCGATCACCCGGCAAGTCTTCCATTGCCGGGAGGCCAACCTCGGCCTGGCTCTCGGCCCGACCGGCCCCACGTCGCGTACCTAACGCGGTTGGCAGCGTCGAGCAGGACCAGCAAGCGCTCGCCGTCCGGGCAAGGCGAAGCTCGGCTCAACAGGGGATCAGAAGATGTCGATCAAGTCGAAGACAGCGCCGCTCGAGGTGATCTCGGAGCCACCCGGCAGGTTCATGGCGCCGTCGGGAGTACTCGAGGAGCAGTCGACGGCGGCCTTCTGGGCGCGGCCCTCGGCCTGCAGTTCGACCAGCCGGTCACATGCCGGCGACGCCCCGTGGGCAGCCCGTGGGCCGGGCCGGCGAGTGCCGGCGACACCAAGCAGACCGCCGAGGCGGTGACCACCCCCACGACCCGTACGATCCGTCGCGCCCCTCCGAACATCGAACTCGTCATCTTCGTCCTCCCTCGAACCAACTGGTGTCATAGATTATGACCGCCATAATCTATGACCCCCAAGCGCTGGTCCGTCAACCTCCAGCATGGGGAACCCCACCTGGGTTGGCCGCCCCGAGGCGGCGGCCGCGATGTAGGAGCCGTCGAGATCGACGACGGCCCCGATCGTCGTCACCACCACCGTCCCTGTCAGCGACCGTGGCCGCCAACACCGACGTCGCCTAGGGCTCAGCCGTCCCGCCGGGCCCGGGCCAGCCACTGGTCGACGGGGGCTTGGTCGTCGGTCAGGACCGGGGCCCCGGCCGTGAAGTCCCGCAGTTGCGGGCCTTCCACGACTACCTCGCCACCCTGGCGGGCCCCGACTGCTCGGGTGATCGCCGCCCCGTCGATGGGCCGGTCGCTGGCCACCAGCACGAAGTTGCCTCCCTGATCGCCCTCGGCGTAGGACGGAGGCACGACCATGGCCACGTGATCGAACACGGCGGCCAGGGTGGCGACCTCGGCCCGGGCGAAGCGGGCCGGAGGCCAGTCGATGACGTTGAGCACGTAGGCCCCGCCGGGGCGCAGCCTGGACTTCACCGACCGGACGAACTCGACGGTCGTGAGGTGCCAGGGCACGGCCAGGCCCCCGAAGGCGTCCCCCAAGGCGACGTCGAAGCGACCGGGCTCCAGGCCGTCCATGAGCGTGCGGGCGTCGCCCGTGCGCACGTCGATCCCCGGCTCGGTGACCAGCCCCAGGCGTTCGACGGCGACCGTCACGAGGCCGGGGTCGATCTCCAGCACGACGCTGGACGAACCGGGGCGCACGGCCCGCACCCACCGGGGGAACGTGAACCCACCGCCCCCGATGTGAAGCACGTCGAGGGGGCCATCGGCCGGGGCGACGGCCCCGATGGCGTCGGCGAACAGCCGGGCGTAGCGGAACTCGAGGTAGGTCGGGTTGTCGAGGTCGACATAGCTGTGGTGGAGCGTGTCGAGAACGAGGAGCCGTCCCCCGGCCCGGCGAGGATCGGGTTCGACCCGCACGCAGTGGTAGGTCGTCTCGGTCTGGCACCGGTCCCCGCCGGCGCCCGCGGCCACCACGGCCACGCCCGAGCCCACCAGGGCGAGCACGACGACCACCGGGCTCACGGCCCGGTGGCCCGTCCCCGGCGCCAGGCCTATGCCGAGGGCCAACCCGGCCACCACGAACAGCCCGCCCACGACCAGTACGGTCGTGGACGTGGGCGCCAGTTCGATCAGGACGAACCCGGCCAGGAAGGTGCCCCCGATGGCGCCCGCGGTGCCCAGGGCCGACAGCCGGCCCACCACCCGGCCGGTCGCACCCAGGTCGCGCAGCTGGAGCTTCACCACCGTCGGCGACACCGCGCTGAGGACGGCCGCGGGCAGGAAGAAGGCCACGAACGCCAGGCCGATCACCGACAGGCCGGTGCTCCCCGACAAGCGCTCGCCTGCGTAGCGCACGAGGGGGACACTGGCCATGGCCATCACCCCCCCGGCCACCAGCAAGGGCCCGAGCAGGCGCCGGGGCTCGGCCCGGTCGGCCGCGTACCCTCCGCACCAGGTGCCGAAGGCGATACCCGCCAGCATCGTCCCGATGATGGCCGTGTAGGTCTCGAGCGTGACCCCCACGTAGGGGGCCACCAGGCGGACAGCCAGGATCTCCAGTACGAGGACCGCCCCCGAGGTGAAGAAGACCAGCCCCCCGGCCAGGACGGGGTTCAACCGCCGTTCACCGTGGGACCTCGTCGAGGGATGCCACCAGCGGCTGGTCGGCGACCGTCGAGCGCAGCCGCTGGGCCGCTCCCGCTTCACCCTTGAGGTGCAGGTCGAGGAAGGCCACCGTGGCCTCGACCACCATCCGGGAATCGGGGCGCTGCATCTCCCCACTGAAGGGCGGCGTGTGCTCCCCGCCGTGCACCGTGACCATGTACTTCGGGGGCCGTAGATCGGCGAAGAGCTGGCGGCCCTGCGCGTATGAAGCCCGGCTGTCGGCGTCGCCGTGTACGACCAGGGCGGGCACACCCGGGGCCGGGAAGGCCTCGCCCGGGTAGCTGGGGTGGGCACTGGCCAGCAGGACGGCGGCCCGCACCCGTCCGTCGAGACAGCACGAGTTGAACACGTACCCGAGGGTGATGCCGCCGCCCATCGAGTGGCCCATGGCGCCCACCCGCTCCTCGTCGACCAGCCCGTGGAGGAGGTGAGACGACTGGGCCGTGGCCGCCAGCAAACTGGACAGGACGAAGCGGGCGTCGGCCGGGCGGCTCCCGGGGTCACCGGCGGCGGGTAGGTAGTTCGGCGCGGCCACCACGTATCCCCTCTCGGCCACCCGGCTCAGCAGGTTGGAGTAGGACGTGCCGGTCGTCCCCCCGCCGTGACTGAACAGGACCAGCGGGAACGGGCCCCGGTCGACGGCCGGCGCGGCACCCTCACCGGCCGACTGGGCCGGGTAATAGACGGTCGTCACCAGGGCCCGCGCCGGCGAGGCGGTAACGCCGTCGGAGGCGGCCGTCGCCCGCGACGTGTCGACATAGGTCTCGGAGAACGCACCCACCGCGAAGCCGCCCACGTCGGCCCCCGGGCCGGCTCCTCCGGGGCCCGTCGCCTCGCTCCCCCCGCCCGAACAGCCCGCCAGCACGACCGCCATCACCAGCCCGGCCGCGGTCCGCGACTGGCGGCGGGCCAAGCCCAGCCGACGGCCCGCAGTCTGAGTGTCCATCCGGGCCGCGACTGTAGGGCCGGGCCGGGCCGGCATGGGCCATGGCGACGTGGCGGGCCCGGCCCACGGCGCGTGCCACCGCCCGTAGTGCTGGGCCCGGTGGGCGGCCGTCCCGGGGTCGCCTGGCAAGGCTTCGGTCTACCCCGAGCTCCCCAGCAACGACCCGGGGGGCCCTGGCTGCTGCCGTCGGGCCACAGCCCTATGGCTTCCGGCAGAGGATCGGGCAGCCCTGCTCCTGGCTGCAGCCACGGCCAGCGCTGGGCCGTGGGTTCGGGGGCGGTGGCCGGGGGGAGCAGTGCGATCCCCGCCGAGGGTGCCTGAACTAATCCGCTTCCTGACGAGGCACTGGTCGGGTTTAGGGTCGGGTGATGAGCGCTCCCGGTCCGGCCGCCCTCGGCCGCGGGGTCATCGTGACGGCGGGTACCCCGCCGCCGGCCCCGTGGGCCGAGGCCCCGGTGGTGACGGTCGACGCCGCAGCCGTCGACGACCCAGCCCTCACAGTGGCCGAGCTTCACCGGGCATGGGCCCGACGCCAGCCCGTGGTGGTCGTCCTGGCCGTCGACCCGGCCTGCTTCCGGTCGCCCCAGTCGTGGGCCGCCGAGCCCTGGACGCTGGGCCCTCGTTTCGAGCCATGGCTGGACCGGCTGCACTTCTTGGTGTGGGCCAACAACTACGACGCCCGCGACGGCGACCTCATTTGGTGGTGGGCCCGCAAGGCGGCCCGCCTGGGGGCGGTCCCCACGCCTCCCGGCCCGGCCGACGTGGCCCTGCCCGACGGCACGCCCGCCTGGGTCGACGGCGGGCCCCGGGGCCCGTTCGACCCTGCCGAGGTGGGCGCGGCCGTCGTCCACGCCGAGTCGGTCGAGCTCGACCGCCTGACCCTGGTACCGCCGCCGTCGGCCCCGGCCGCCGAGCTCGCCCCCGACCAGTTGGCGGCCGTGGCCCACGGGGCAGGGCCGGCCCGGGTCATCGCCCCCGCGGGGTCGGGAAAGACCAGGGTGCTGACCGAGCGGCTCCGCCATCTGGCCGTCGACCGGGGCTACGAGCGGGAGACGACCATCGCCGTCGCCTACAACAAGAAGGCCCAGCTGGAACTGGAGGAGCGCTGCGCCGCCTTCCGGCCCCGGGCGCGCACCCTCAACGCCCTCGGGTTGGCCTTGCTCACCGAGGCCCACGGCCGGCGACCGCGGGTCCTCGAAGAGCGCGAGGTCCGCCAGATGGTGGAGAAGCTGGTCCCCCGCCAGCAGCGCCGGGTGAACACCGATCCCATCGGGCCCTACATCGAGGCCCTGTCGCTGGCCCGGCTCGGCCTGCGGGGGCCCGCGGTGGTGGAGGACGAGCGCGACGACGTGCCCGGCCTGGCCGCCGCTTTCGGGCCCTACCGCCAGTGGCTGTCCGAGTTGGGGGCCGTCGACTTCGACGACCAGGTGTACGGGGCCGTCGAGATGCTGCTGGCCGACGGCCAGTTCCGCCGGCGGGCCCAGGGGGGGTTCCGGCACCTGCTCGTCGACGAGTTCCAGGACCTCACCCCGGCCCACGTGCTGATGCTGCGCCTGCTGAGCGCCCCCGCCCTCGACGTGTTCGGCGTGGGCGACGACGACCAGGTCATCTACGGGCACGCGGGGGCCGACCCCGCCTTCCTGGTGGGGTTCGCCGACCTGTTCCCGGCGGCCGCCGACCACCCCTTGGAGGTCAACTACCGCTGCCCGGTGGCGGTGGTCGACGCCGCCCGCCACTTGCTGTCCTACAACGACCTGCGGGTGCCCAAGACGATCCGGCCGGGCCCGGCGGCCGCCCCCGGTGACACCTTGGCCGTCGAGCTGCACCGGCCCGAAGAAGGCGCCACCTCCCTGGCCCGCCTGGTCACCGGCTGGCTGGACGAGCCGGCCGTGGGCCCCGGCCAGCTGGCCGTCCTGACGAGGGTCAACTCTCTGCTGCTCGCCCCCCACGTGGCCCTGGTCGAGGCCGGGGTGCCGGTCGACTCCGTCCTGCGCCCCGACGTCCTCGAACGCACCGGGGTGCGGGCCGCCCTCGCTTACCTACGCATCGGCGCCGACCCCGATCACATCGACGGGGCCGACGTGGTCGAGGTGTACCGCCGGCCCTCGCGGGGGTTCCCGCAGTGGTTCCCGAAGTGGCTCCGGGGCCGCCAGTCCCTCGACAGCCTCATGGCCGTGTCCCGCAAGATCGACGACCCCAAGGTCTCGCTCAAGGTCGTCGACCTAGTGGAGGACCTGCGGGTCGTGGCCGACGCCGTGAGGACGGGCACGACCCGCACGGCCCTGGCCGTGGTCAAGGACCGGATCGGGCTGGGCAGCGCCATGGGACTGCTCGACTCGGCCCAGTCGGCGGGCGGCTCCAGCCACCTCGACGACCTCGAGGCCCTTGAACAGGTGGCCGCCCTCCATCCCGAGGCGGCGTCCTTCGAGCCGTGGCTGCGGTCGGTGTTCCACCGCGAGGCCGACCCCGGGGGGGTGACCCTGTCCACCGTCCACCGGGTCAAAGGCCGGGAGTGGGACCGGGTGGCGGTGTTCGGCGTGTCGGCCGGGATCGTTCCCCACCGCCTGGCCGAGGACATCGAAGAGGAACGGCGGGTGCTGCACGTGGCCATCACCCGCGGCCGCCACCGGGTGACCCTGCTGGGAGATGGGACCCGCCCTTCCCCTTTTCTCGAGGAACTGGACGGGAGTGCCCCCCGCCGGCGCCGGCTCGACCTGGGCCCGGCCACGGCCGCGTCCGCGGGCCGGACGACTGGCCTGGCCGGGCGGGCGAGCCGGTCCGGTCCGGTCCCCTACCAGGGGCCCGAGGACCCCGAGGCCACCGAGGCCCTGCGCCAGTGGCGGCTAGAACGGGCCAAGCGCGACGGCGTGCCCGCCTACGTCGTGCTGCCCGACCGCTACCTCAAGGGCATCGCCGCCGCCCGGCCCCGCACGCTGACCGAGCTGCGCGCCCTGCCTGGCATCGGGCCCACCAAGCTGGACCTCTACGGCGACGACATCCTCGCCCTCATGGAACGGCTGGCCGAGGACGACCGGCGCATCGTGACATGACGCTGCTCGACGACCTGGCCGGGGCAGTCGGGCCGGGACGGGTCCTCACCGGCGCCGACGGCGGCGCCGGGCCCTACGCCGTCGACTACACGGGCCGGTTCGGGGGCGAGCCGGCGGCCGTGGTGCTGCCCGGGACGGTGGCCGAGGTAGCCGCGGTGGTCGACGCCTGCCGCCGCCACCGCACCCCGCTCGTGCCCCAGGGGGGCAACACCGGGCTGGTGGGGGGCGGTGTCCCCACCCGGGGCGAGGTGGTGGTCAGCCTGGCCCGGCTCGACACCGTCGCCGATGTCGACGCGTCGGCCGGCCAGCTCACGGCCGGGGCGGGGGTCACCCTGGCGGCCGTTCGTCGGGCCGCGCAGGCCGCCGGCTGGGCCTACGGGGTCGACTTCGCCAGCCGAGACCGGGCCACGGTCGGGGGCATGGTGGCCACCAACGCGGGCGGGCTCCACGTCGTGCGCCACGGCGACACACGCGCCCAGGTGGTGGGCGTCGAGGCGGTGATGGCCGACGGCTCGGTCGTCTCTCGCCTCGGCGGCCTCACCCGGGACAACGCCGGCTTCCACCTGCCGTCGCTGCTGTGCGGCAGCGAGGGCACCCTCGGGGTCATCACCGCCGCCCGGCTGCGTCTCGTCGCCGAGGCCCCCGAGCGGGCCGTGGCCCTGATCGGGTTCCCGACCACGGGGGCGGCCCTGGAGGCCGCGTCCGCCCTGCGCCGGCTACTGCCCGCGGTGGAAGCCGTCGAACTGGTCCTGGCCGCCGGCCTCGACCTCGTGTGCCAGACGATGGCACTCGACCGCCCCCTGGCCGCCGACCACGCCGCCTACCTGGTGGTCGAGGTGGCCGGGTCCGAGGGCAGCGGCCGGGCCCTGGAAGATGCCGCCGGGCGGCTGAGCGCCAGCACCGGCGCGATGGCCCTGGCCACCGGTCCCGGCGAGCGCCGCCGGCTGTGGGCCTACCGGGAGAAGCACACCGAGGCCGTGGCCACCCTGGGCGTCGCCCACAAGCTCGACGTGGCCCTGCCCTTGGGCCGCCTCCGGCAGTTCGTAGAGGAGGTCCCGGCCGTGGTGGCGGGTATCGCCCCCGGCGCCCGCACCTGGCTGTGGGGCCACGCCGGGGAGGGCAACGTCCACGTCAACCTCACCGGGTTGGCCCCCGACGACGAACGGGCCGACGACGCCGTGCTGCGCCTGGTCGTGGGGCTGGGCGGCAGCATCAGCGCCGAGCACGGCATCGGGACGGCCAAGCGCCGCTGGCTGGCCCTCACCCGCAGCCCGGCCGAGCTGACCGCCTACCGGGCTGTCAAGCGGGCCCTCGACCCCACCGGAGTTCTCAACCCCAACGCCTTGCTGCCCCCCGATTGACGCCTACAGGAACGTGACTCCTTGGGCCAGGGGCAGCTCGGTCGACGAGCTCACGGTGCACGTCATGCGCCGCATGTAGTTCTTCCAGGCGTCCGAACCGGCCTCGCGGCCTCCCCCCGTCTCCTTCTCGCCCCCGAAGGCGCCGCCGATCTCCGCCCCCGACGGGCCGATGTTGACATTGGCGATCCCGCAGTCCGAGCCCCGGGCCGAGACGAACCACTCCGCCTCCCGCACGTCGTTGGTGAACACCGACGACGACAGCCCGTGGGAGGCGGCGTTGTTCATGGCCACGGCCTCCTCGAACCGGTCGTAGGCCATCACGTAGAGCAGGGGGGCGAAGGTCTCGCGCCCCACGAGGGGCGTCTGGCCGTCCATCACCGCCAGGGCGGGCCGCACGTAGAACGCGTCCGGGGCGGCGTCGGCCAGCTCTCGCCCACCGCCCACCACCACCTGGCCGTGGCCTCCGGAGGCCACCTCGGCCAGGGCGGACGTGAAGGCCCCGTAGGCGCCGTCGTCGATCAGCGGGCCGACCAGGGTGGCGGGCCCCAAGGGGTTGCCCACGGGCAGGGACGAGTAGGCCGCCACCAGGCGCTCGACCAATTCGTCCTTCACCGACCGGTGCACGATCAGCCGGCGCAGGGTCGTGCACCGCTGGCCAGCCGTGCCCGCTGCCGCGAAGGCCACGGCCCTGACCGTGAGGTCGAGGTCGGCCGAGGGAGCCACGGCGGCCGCGTTGTTGCCCCCCAGCTCCAGCAAGGCGCGACCGAAGCGGGCGGCCACCACCGGGCCCACGGCCCGGCCCATGGCCGTCGAACCGGTGGCCGAGACCAGGGCCACGTCAGGGTGGGCGGCCAGCCGCTGCCCGACCTCGGGCCCGCCCACCACCACCTGGGACAGCCCCGAGGGCAGGCCTCCCGCGCCGGCACCGGCCGCCTCGGCTACCGCCCGTTCGAACAGGGCCTGGCAGCCCAGGGCCGACAGGGAGGTCTTCTCCGACGGCTTCCACACCACCGGGCACCCGCACACCAGGGCGACGGCCGCGTTCCAGGCCCACACGGCCACCGGGAAGTTGAACGACGTGATCACCCCGCACACCCCCAGGGGGTGCCAGAGCTCGCTCATACGGTGGTCGGGACGCTCCGACGCCATGGTGCGGCCGTAGAGCTGGCGGGACAGCCCCACCGCGAAGTCGCAGATGTCGATCATCTCCTGGACCTCGCCCCGGGCCTCGGAGCCGATCTTGCCGGCCTCGACCGAGACGAGCTGGCCCAGGTCGTCCTTGTGGGCCCGCAGCAGGCCGCCCAGGTGGCGGATGACCTCGGCCCGCCGGGGGGCGGGCACCAGGCGCCATTGCCCGAAGGCGGCCGCCGCCCGGGCCACGGCGGCGTCGACGTCCGCTCCCGTGGCCGCGGGCACGGCCGTCAGCCGTCCGCCCGTGATCGGCGTGCGGGCAGCCACCCCGCCGAGGCCCCCGGGGGCGTCAGGCCAGCGCCCGCCCAGCCGTTCGAAGGCGGACCGGGCCGTGTCGCGGATCTCCTCGGTCGTAGGCAGGACAGCCATAAAGCAAGCTTGCCCCACGTACGATGTAGTGAGGGTGAGAACCTTCGATCGGGTCCTGGTTGCTGGTCTGGGAAAGGTCGGGGAGCTGGTCGCCCGCCTCCTGCACGGCTCCGGCTACGAGGTGGTCGGCGCCGACCTCGCCCCGCCCCGGCGCGACGACCTCCCCTTCAGGGTGGTGGCCCTCGACGTGAGCGACCCGGCGGGCCTACGGGCCCGGCTGGCGACGGTCGACGCCGTCGTCTGCTGCCTGCCCTACCAGCTCAGCGGCGACGTGGCCCGGGCCGCGGCCGCTACCTCGACCCACTACTTCGACCTGACCGAGGACGTGCTCAACACCGGCCTCGTGCGGGATCTGGCCGAGGGCGCACCGTCGGCCTTCGTCCCTCACTGCGGGCTGGCCCCCGGGCTCATCTGCATGACCGGGGCGTGGCTGGCCGACGGCTTCGACGAGCCGTCGTCGATGGAGCTGAAGGTCGGGGCCCTGCCCCGCCACCCGACCGGCCTTCTCGGCTACGCCTTCAACTGGTCGCCGGAGGGGGTCGTCAACGAGTACCTCAACGACTGCGAGGTCATCCGCCAGGGGTCCCGCCGCCAGGTGCCGTCGATGAGCGAGCTCGAGGTGGTGTGGATCGCGGGCGCCCAGCTGGAGGCGTTCACCACCTCGGGCGGACTGGGCACCATGTGCTCGACCTACGAGGGCCGCCTCGACCGCCTCGACTACAAGACGCTGCGCTACCCGGGCCACTGCCAGCTCATGCGGTTCTTCTTCGACGAGCTGCACCTGCGCAACCAGCGGGAGCTGGCCGGACGCATCCTGGTCGAGGCCAAGCCGCCGGTCGACGACGACGTCGTCTACCTCTACGCGGCCGTCGAGGGCCGCCGGGACGGCCGGCTGGTGCGCGACCAGGTCGTGAGGGCCTACGAACCGATTTGCATCGACGGCCGCCGCTGGCGGGCCATCTCGTGGACGACGGCCGCCTCGGCGTGCGCCGTCGTCGAACTGGTGGCCACCGGCCGGTTGCCGGCCCGGGGGTTCGTCCGCCAAGAGGACGTCGCCGCCGCCGACTTCGCCGCCACTCCCACCGGACGGCTCTTGGGTAACACCGCGACCGAGGAGGTCGCGGCATGAAATGAGGACACCATGACAGACCCGTCGCTCCTGGAACACCTGGTAGCCGCCCACCTCGGCGGGCCCCGAGCGGGATGGCTGGTGGCCGCCCTCGACCTGCACCCCGCGCTGGTGGCGCCCCGCCCCGGCGAGGCCGCCCCCCGGGCCGTCGTGGCCCAGGCCCTGGGCGTCCTGCTGCTCGACGACCTGCTGGCCCGGGTGCCGAGCGGGGCCGAGTACGCCCAAGACCGGGTGGGGGCCGGCCACCGGCTCCACCTCGACCACGGCGCCGTGCGGACGGTGAGGGGGGTGGCGTGCGGTGCCTTGGCCGAGGGCCAGGCCAGCCTGACGAGGGTGCTGGAGCCGCTCGGCTACCGCCAGCGCTACACCTACGACCTCAGCCGGCTGAGGATGACGGGCCGGTCGTGGTGCCACGCCGACCTACCCGAGCACGTCGTGCAGTACTTCGTCAGCGAGCTGCACGCCGACCGGTTCACCCCCGGGTTCGCGTCGGTCACCGCCCGCGTGCTGGCCACCTCTCGCGACCCGCTGTGGGGGACGGCCCCCGCCCACCTCGACCGCCTGGCCGGCCAGGGCTGGCTGGCGCCAGGCGAGGCCGAGGAACTGCTGCCCGTGCTCGTGGCCTGCTTCCGCCGCCACCACGACCTTCCGTCGGTGGCCGACTACGAAGCCCTGCTGGCCGAGTCCGACGAGATGGCGTGGATCTCGACCGAAGGCACGTCGTTCAACCACGCCACCGACCGGGTGGACGACGTCGTGGCCGTGGCCGAGCACGAGCGGGCCGCCGGCCGGCCCATCAAGGACAAGGTCGAGGTCTCGGCCTCGGGCCGCATCGTCCAGACCGCCCACCGGGCCGCCGAAGTCACCTACGACCTGCCCGACGGCCGGGGTGCGACGGTGAGCCGTACCGTCCCGGGCTCGTTCTTCGAGCTGATCACCCGCCACCCCCTGCCCGACGGCACCGGCCTCGACCTCGCCTTCGACGCGGCCAACGCCCAGCAGATATTCGCCATGACCAACGCCACGAGGCTCTGACCAGCGCCGGCAGGGGCCGGAGGGCTTAAGGCTTAGGACTGCCTAAGATCGGGGGATGCCATCTGATCGGTCGGTGAGCTGCGTGCTGCATCCGGGCGCGGGCCTGACCCGGTGAAGTCGGCGACCGCCGCCGCGGCCGGCGCCGCATCCTCGGCAGGGCCGGGAGGGACTGCCGACCGAGCTGGGCCGGACGGGGCCGGGCCGGGCGTGGCTGGAACTGTGGCGGTGGAGTGCGCCGGGGTCACCAAGTCCTACGGACGGGTGCCCGCCTTGCGGGGGGCTGGCCTCACTCTGAAAGCCGGCAGCCTGACGGCCGTGCTGGGCCCGTCCGGGTGCGGCAAGACGACCCTGCTGCGGGTCATCGCCGGGTTCGAACGGCTCGACGGGGGCACGGTCCACGTCTCGGGACGGCTGGTGGCCGGGCCGGGGACGCACCTTCCCCCCGAGCGGCGCCGGGTCACGATCGTGCCCCAGGAACAGGCCCTGTTCCCCCACCTGAACGTGGCCCGCAACGTCGGCTACGGGCTCAAGCGGGGACCGGCCAAGGCGGCCAGGGTCGAGGCCATGCTGGAGTTGGCGGGACTGGTCGGTCTGGCCGACCGGATGCCTTACGAGCTGTCCGGCGGCCAGCAGCAGCGGGTGGCCCTGGCCCGGGCACTGGCCCCCGAGCCGTCGGTCGTGCTGCTCGACGAGCCCTTCGGCAGCCTCGACGCCGCCCTGCGGGCCGAGATCCGTACCGAGGTCGTCTCGGTGCTGCGGGCCGCGTCCACCACCGCCCTGCTCGTGACCCACGACCAGGAGGAAGCCCTGTCGATGGCCGACGAGGTGGCCGTCATGCGCGACGGGGTCATCGTCCAGTCGGGGCCGCCCGACCAGGTCTACCGGCGGCCGGCCGACCTGTGGGTGGCCGGGTTCGTGGGCAGCGCCAACGTCCTGCGGGGCCAGATCGTCCCGGGCGGCGAAGCCGTCGACTGCGCCCTGGGCCGGGCGCCGGTGGCCGTCGGGCCTGAGGGACCGGCGCTGGAAGGGCTGGTCGAGGTCGTCGTGCGCCCCGAACAGGTCAGGCTGGCCGTGGGCGAAAGCGGGACCGTGGAGGACCGGCAGTACTTCGGCCACGACGCCCTGGTACGGGTGCGGATGACCGACGGGACCCGGCTCATGGCCCGCCTGCCCAGCTCAGAGCCCATGCCCGTGGGTTCGCCGGTATCGGTCAGCTGCGTAGAACCGGTCATCTGCTTTCCCGCCGTCCGCTAGGCCCGGCAGGCACTAAGCTTGGCTCTCGCACTGGTCCTGTGGTGCAGCTTGGAGTGCACGCCGCCCTGTCAAGGCGGAGGTCGCGAGTTCAAATCTCGTCAGGACCGCGCGGTCGGGTAGCTCAGTAGGCAGAGCGCGCGCCTGAAAAGCGCGAGGTCACCGGATCGACGCCGGTCCCGACCACCGGATAGGTCCTTCCCCCGGCCACATCTGGACCGACGCGTCTCTCAGACCGCGAGCGCGTCGGCGAGGAACAGACCGAAGGTGGACACGCCCGTCCAGAGCAACAGGGCGCTCCCCGGATCGCTCGCGACCACGGGGCCCGGGCGGTTGGGGGGCCTACCGGGGGACCGTGCGGTAATCGCGGCCGAGGTGAGCCATCGCAGCCCGAAGGGCGGGACCGTCGTCGCCCCGCCACACGCAGACGGGCGCCTCGAGGTGCTCGGAGGCGGCCACGCATTCAGCGCCGAGCGTCGATACACGATGTGCGGCGGCAATCTCGGCCATCCGGTACGAGATCGTCCTCATCGGCACGATCTCGATGCTCTCGGGCAGCGTCAGCAAGCTCGACCCGAGTGCGGCACGCCGTTCCGGGCTCCACGCTCCCGTGAGCGCCCCGCCGCGGGCCGAGATCACACTTCTGGATAGCCGGTAGAGGTAGAGGTTGGTGGTTGCCGGTTCGTACCTGGCGAGGACCTGCGCCAGCTCGTCGGGCACGTCGTCGGCGAGAAGGTCCCGCAACAGATGGTCGTCGAGGATCACACGGCTCACGTGGTGGCCAGGTCTGGATCACCATCCAGCGACCGCACGAACTCCGCGTGCTGTTCGCGGGTGACGAGATCATCGAGCAGCTTCCTGCCCGCTCCGTTGGGGACCGTCAACACGCCGAAGCCGAGGTCGATGACGTCAACCGGGCCGCCGTTGTCGAGGTTCCAGCGGTGTCGAACCACAGCTGGCAGCGACATCTGACCGGATGCGGAAACGAGGTACTCCTGAACACCCATGCCCGCAGGATACTTGGTGATGAGCATGTCACCACCAAGTGCCGAGGGACGCGCGTGCCTCGGCATGCACACCGAGCCGCCACCGCGAGCCGATGGTGACGGTTGAAAGAGGCGGCCCTCGATCTCGAGTTCGCGCTCTCGGCCCCCGAGGACTGAGCGGCCCTGGCCACCAGCAGGCTAAGGCTGAGCCCGGGCCGCAGTTCAGCGACGCCCGCCCCGTTCCCCGTTGACGTAGTCCTCGGCCAACGGGGCCGGTGCGCACGCCAGCCAGCCGTCCACGATGAGGGCACGCAGGGGCCGCTTGGTCGCGGCCTTCAGCTCCACCAGCACCGCCGCGTAGCCGTCGAAGTGGGGGATGGTGAAGAAGGCAGGCGGGCCGGCGGCGAGGACGGCCTCCTTCTCGCTCAGGTCGGCCACCCGCACGGCCAGGACGGGCTCGCTCGGGGGCGTGGCGTCGCCGAACCGCCGGAGGTCGGCCTTGCTGAAGGGCCGCTCCCACGCGAACACCTTGCCGCCCACCGCCCACGTGCGGTGACCGTGGCGCTCGCCTTCGGTCACCCCGGGCAGGGCCATGGCCATCTCGGCGACTGCGTCGAGCCGGACCATCCGCTCAGGCCCGGGCCGGCCCCGGGAAGGCACTCCCCACCGCCGCCAACCTACCCGGCCAGTTCGGGGCAGTCAGTGGGCGGCCAGGAAGGGGCGTACGGCCGCCTCGAAGGCCGCCGGGCTCTCCAGGTAACACTCGTGGCCCAGACCAGCCAGGACGACCAGCTCGGACGACATCAGCCGGCGGTGGAGATCAGCAGCCACGTCCAGGCCCGCCCGCTGGTCACCCTCGCCGTAGACGAGAAGGGTCGGGGCGGCGGTGGCCGCCAAGTCGGCTCGCAGGTCGGACTCGGCCATGGATCGGGCCATCGTCACCGTGGCCGACGGGCGGGCCTCGGCCATCACCGCGCCCAGCCGTTGCGCCCGGTCGGGGGGAATGAGGTCCGAGAACAACCCCGGCATCGTGTGGGGGTCGAACCGGCCCGGCCCGAGGGCGGCCATTTCGAGCGCGAACGAGAGTCGGCGCTCGACCTCCTCGGCGGGCAGCGACCCCGCCCAGCCCGCGTAGGCGCCCACCAGCACCAGGCTGCGCACGAGGTCGGGACGGCGACCGCATAGGGCGAGGGCCAAGGTCGAACCCCACGAGTGACCCAGCACGTGGGCAGGGCCGGGGCCCACGGTGTCGAGCAGCCCGGCCAGGCAGGCGGCGAAGTCGCCCATCCGGAACGATCCGGGCGGGTCGTCGGACTTCCCGCAGCCGGGAGCGTCCCAGGCGATCACTTCGAAGTCGTCCGAGAAGGCCTCGACCTGGTCGTCCCACACCCGGCTGTCGCACACGGCCCCGTGCAGCAGGACGAGAGGGGCACCGTGACCCTGGCGCCGATAGGCGACTTCCAGGCCCCCGATCTCCACCTTGTCCATGGCCGCCTCCGGCTCGACGAGCAACCATTCTGGCCGCTCACCGTTCATGGCCGGAAACGACCCGTCGAGCCGGCGGACGGCCTGCCGCTCAGGCGCAAAGGTGGGCAGATGCGCCTGAGCCGCAGGGCGGCCTTCGGGTCAGGGACGGGTGCCGGCCCCGTCGCCCATGGCCCGATCGACGACGGCCTTGCCGACCAGGCGGCCCCCGTCGATGCTGACGGCGTCGAAGTCCCAGTGGATGCCGGCGTACTGGCGGGAGAGGGCCTGCTCTTCGGCCCGGCGGTTGAACTCGGCCGCCTTCGACGGGAACAGGTGGGCCATCACCGCCTCGGCTGCCCCGGCGTAGCCCGCGCTGCCCGAGGGGTAGGCCGGGAAGAACGGCGTGGGCAGGTGGGGCGTCCAACTGCGGTCGAGACCGATGTCACGGATGCCGTTCTCGGGCCGGGGGTACCAGTACTGGTACTTCTCGGCCCACACCGCGATCCCCCCGTCGGACATGGCCACGTTGAGCAGGGCCACGGCCCGGGCCAGCCACGGCAGCGTGGCCCGTTGCGACGGCTCGCCCGCGGTGGCCGCCTCCCGCAGGTCCTCGAAGTAGACCTCGTTCACGATGCCGGCCGGCAGGGGGGTGCCCTCCGCCCCTTCCCAGAACTTGGCGATGGCCGCCTGCTCGGGGGTCAGGTTGTTCTTGATGTCGATGAGCTTCTGGGCCGAGGCCCGGAACTCGGCCGAGTTGTAGGCTGGCGGGGGCGGCGAGGGGAACTGGCTGGGTGAGCGCAGCACGAAGGTCTTCCACGTGCCACCCAGGGGGGCAGCCGGGTTGGCCACCGAGCCCGGCGGCGGTTCCCAGAACGCCGGTCCCCGCCCGATGCCGGCCGGCCGCCGGCCGTCCCACACGGCGTCGGAACGGTCTGTCTTGGCGTAGGCGATGACCTTCTCGGCCACCTCACGGCCCAGGGCCAGCCCGGCCTCGACGTCGGTGGGCGTGTTGGTGCCGGCCTGGACCCTCGTCCACGCTGCGTTGTCAGCCATCTCGTCGAGCCGCAGGGCCGATTCGTTGGGGTAGAGGTGGGCGATGACCCGGGAGGCGGCCCCGGCCATGGCCGCGTGCTCGGAGGGGTAGGAGGGGTCGGCGCTGGCAGGGACGGCCCGGTCGACGCCGCTGGGCGGGTCGACGTTGTAGCGGTACTTCCAGTAGTAGGACGACACGATGGCGTCGTTCATGGCGATGCTGACCAGCGCGTAGTTGCGCGACGACAGCGGCGGGTTCTTCTCGCTGCGGGCCACCAGGTCGAACACGACCTGCATCCACGGCTCGACGGCCAGGGGGGCGCTCCACTTTTCGATGGCTTCCAGCACCTCGGGCGTGCGCGACGAGGCCTCCTGCCTCACCCGCTCGACGTCAGCTTGGGTCGGCGCGCCCTGGGGCGGCGCGGGCACGGCCACGTCGGCGCCCGAGGCCAGCACCCAGGTCGTGAACGTACCTGCCCGGGGCTCGGCCGGGGCCCCGCTGACCTCGGACGGACCGTCGTCACCACAGGCGGCCATCGTGCCGACCAGCACGGCACCGGCCACGGCGACCCGCAGCCTGCTCCCGACCGCCCACCTTCCCGAACGAACCCGCACCGTTCCCTCCCTCTCATGACGGCTTGCGGCCGGCACGGCCCCAGCGCCCGGACAGGCGCCTGGGGGGGAATCTACGAACGCGCCGTAACCAGACCGTTAACGGACCGTAACGGTGGCCCCGGGGATCAGCGCGAGATGTGGGCGACGGCCTCGGTGACCAGCAGGGTGCGCAGCAGGGGTTCGGGGCTACAACCAGAGGGGGTGGGAAGCGAGTTGAACATCCCGGCCTCGGTGAAGGTGCCGTGCCCGGTGGTCCCGCGGTAGAGCCCGGTGGCCGAACCGATGGTGAAGCTGCCCACCGAGGTGAACCGCCCCACGCAGGTCGTGGGGTCGACGGTCACCGACGTCACCTGGCCCTCGAAGGGGGCCGTGACCGTGCCCAAAGGGAATCGGAAGGTGAGCCTCCCCACGAATGACCCGTCGGGGTGCAGAGTGCTCTCCTCCTGGGCGGCCCCGACGGCGTTGATGACCCCCGAGGCCAACGCCACCCCCGAGTACCCACCGGCGAAGACGATCCGCACCCGCTGGTTGGCCGTCGTGGCGTCGGCCGCCGCTGGGCTCCAGGCCGCAGCCACCGCGGTGGACACCAGCGCCATCACCACGCACAGGCGACCGAGCCTCCGTGCCAGCACTGTCCTGCTCACAGTTGCCCTCCTTCATCGGACCGTAAACGGGGCGGCGTGCACGCCGGCGTCGCCCGCAACGGTGAACCTCAGTTCGTAGCGACCGGGCCGGTAGCCCGAGGTCGAGAGGGTGAACGAGTACGCCCCGTCCTCGAACCGGAAGCTGCTCTCGGGGTTCGATCGCCCCGGTGACCTCAGCGGGACCACCGCCCCGGTCGCGACCTCCACCACGCCCACGACCTCAGGCCTCAGTTGGGAAGAAGACAGGTTGGAGCCGGCCGCGTCACAGAGCTGGACCGTGACCACCACCGCGCTGCCGGCCTGCCGGGGGCGGTCGGCGTCGTAGAGCAGGCAGGTGGCGTAGCCGACCGAGTAGGAGACGGCTCCCTGGGACCGGTTGCCGGTGTGGTCGGCGGCATGGACCACGAGCTCGGCCTGGCCCACCGTCGACGTGTCGAGCGCGGCACCGGGCGGGACCGGGCCCTCGCACGCCGCCACGCCGGAGCCGCCGTCGGTACAGCTGTAGGCGGCGGTCACCACTTGGTTGACGACGTAGCGCCCCGGCACCGGCGCACTGATCATGACGTCGGGCGCTCGGCGGTCGACCCGGTGGCCACCGACAGGGCCGGCGGTGGCGCAGTTGCCCGCCACATCACAGACGGCCCGGCTCCCGGTCGCGGCCTCGGCCGTCTCGGTGCCCTCCGGCACGGCCGTCATGAGCGTGAACGACCCGTCGCCGGGCGTCACCAGCCCCGAACCGCCGTCGATGGCGGTGCAGGCGACGCCCACGTCGGCCGCGTGCCAGACGCCGTCGGGCTCCCCGCAGCCGATGGTGGGCGCCTGCCGGTCGATCCTCACCATGAGCGGGGGCGCCTCAGCGCCCCGGCGGCCGGCCCGGTCCACGGGCCGTACGACCAGCAAGTGCTCCCCGTCGCTGTCGAACGTCACTGTCGTGCCGTCGGGGACCGTCTGGGGGGGGCCGCCGTTCACCCGGTACTCGAGGCCGCCGATCCCCGACCCACCCGGCGCGTCCTGGCCGGCGAGCAGCACGTCGACCGGTACCCGGTACCAGCCCCCGGTCGCCGGGACCGACGAGGTCGCGGTGGCAGAGGCAGCTGTGGGGTCGTTCAAGTCGACCTTGTACTGGAAGGCCGACTCGGACCGGGTGCCGTTGCGGGCGGTGGCCGTGGTCTCGACCTGGTAGATGCCGTCGGCCCCGAAGCTCAAGGACCACACATTGGTCTGGGTGCCGGTCAGCTCCGACCGGCACGTAACGGCCCCGGTGGTGGCTCCCGCGGCCGGGCACGCCAGAGGCGAGCCGTTCACCGCCACCGAGACCCCGAGCAGCGAGGTGGTGGCCGGCACCGAGGCGGTAACCGTGACCGGGGCGCAGGCCGGCGCCCCACCGGCGCACGGCCCTGGCCCGGCGTTGCCCGTCAGCCACCCGTCGTCGCCCACCAGCGCGCCCGCGCGCGCCTCCGAGAAGGCGGGGCCGGGGGGATCGCCAGCCGGCGGCGCCGGAAGCAGGTCGGGGCGCATCTTGGCCATCAGACGCCCGGCGATGGCCTGGTAGCCGCGGGCCGTGGGGTGGAGGGTGCCCGTCGTCTCGGTGGTGGCCGGGGGCGCACAGGCAGCCAGGAAGACGATCGGGTTGAGCACCATGAGGCCCACGTTGCACACCGCCGGGGGGTCCCACGGGCCCTGCATGGCCACCGACTCGGTCGCCGTCCGGATCCAGTTGTCGGGCGCGCAGTACCCGTGGCCCGAGAACAGGTTGGCGGTGCCGTCGGCGATCCCGTCGACCAGCGTCCAACCGTTGGCCGCCGCCCCCGAAGCGACGGCCCCGTTCATGGCAGCCAGGACAGCCGAACCGGCCCAGCCCACCTCGCCCCCGCCCGGCCGGTCCCCGCCGTCGATCTGGTAGGGAGGCAGAGGGGCGGGCTGGGACTCGATCACCGCGATCGGGGCCAGCAGGGGAGCCATCCACACCGGGATCACGTCGTCGAGGATCTTGGGGCACAACGCCCCGCCCGTCGTGCGGCTCGGGTCGGGGTACTGGGTGACGTAGGTGTGGCCGATCTCCAGGTCGGACAGCGCCGCGCCCAGGGCCGCGTAGCGGGCAGCCATCGTGGCCACCGACTGCCCGAACCGGTGCGAGAGCCGTACGGGCCCCTCGCCCAGGGCCCCGGAGACGAAGTGGTCCTGGCACTCGTAGTAGAGGGTGCAGACCAGCGCCACCGGCCCGAAGCCCATGTCGTTGCCCCCGGCGCTGATGGTCAGCGCGTCGATGTGGCGGGCGGTGGTGCCCGGGTCGCCGTTGGTCAGCGCTCGGCGCAGCTGGTCGACCTGGGACGGCAGCTTGCCGGCGTCAGACCAGTCGTCGGGGTCGGGCGGGTCGACGCCCCGGTAGGGACCGAGCACGCCCGTGCCCACGGGCTTTTCGAAACCCCCGGCCGGGGCGGCCCGGTAGGGGTCGAGCTTGGCCTGGTCGCCGAAATAGGGCGTCGAGATCGTCGCCCCCGAGCACGCGAACGACAGGAAGGTCACCGTGCTGTGAGGGTCGGCGGCCTCGAGCTGGCGGGCGGCCACCGCCGACGGCGCGTTGGCCGAGCGGTGGCAACGCTTGTCGACCCACCGGGCCGGGGACGCCACGAAGCCCAGCCCGTCGATGACCTGGGGGGCGTCGGGGGCGCCCTCGCCCGAACCGTAGGAGTCGCCCAGGGACACCACCAGGATGTCGCGGACCTCGACGAGCTGCTCGTCGAACGTCTTGCCCGACGGGTAGCCGGGATAAGGGGCACCCTCGGTAGTGGTGATCGTGAGGCGGACGGTCACGGGCGCCGACCGCCCGGTCACAGGGTCGAGGTCGAACGATCGCGACCACTCACAGCTGCGGGCCGAATGACCAGCGCCCATGGCCGCCCCGGTCACGGGGTCGTGGACGGACCACGTGTACACGTAGGTGGTGGTGCCCGGGGCTTCGGCTTCGGCCTTGGTCGGGCACCCGTCGAAGTAGGCGGTCCGGCTGGCGGGCCGCACGTAGGCCGGGTCGTAGGTATAGGCCGGCCCGTCGAAACGGCTGCCGGCCTCCTCGTTCCATCGATAGTCGACGATCCCGTTGCGAGTGGGCCCGAAGTTCGACGGGACCTGCCAAGCGAAGCCGTCGGGCGGAGCCTCGAAGAACTCGAACGGCAGCTCGGGCAGGTCCAGGGGGTCGATCGGCAGAGCACCCGAGGGTGGGGCATCCAGCACCGTTCCCACCCACACCGCCGTGGCCAGCAATGCCGATACCACCCGTGCCCTCATCCTGGCCTGGAACCTAGGGCCGGGCGCCGTTGTTCGCCCCAGGGAAAATCCCTAGTGATCGGCCGCCGCCGGGGTATAACGAACCGGCAGGGGGACTTTGTCGAGAGCGAGTCGTGGAGGCGCGTCCTGGCCCAGCCAGACCCCAACCTGCCAGAACCCAACCTATTCGTGGGGCGGGAGGCCGAGATCGGGCGGCTGGCCGCCCGCGCCGAAGCCGCACGCTTGGGGAGCCCGTCCTTCGTGCTCATCGAAGGCCCGGCCGGGATAGGCAAGACGGCCCTCGCCCGCCAGGCCCGGGAGATGGCCGAGGGCTTCCGGGTGCTGTCGGCCACCGGGGCCGAGGACGAGACCGGCCTCGCCTACGGCGTCGTCGACCAGCTCCTCGCCGGGCTGGCCCCCGGTCGCGCCCTGAGCCGGGACCACCGCGCCCGTCCCGACGAGCAGTGGGCCGCGGGCTCGGCTCTGGTCGACCTTTTCGGCACTCTGGGGGCCGAACAGCCGCTGGCGGTGTTCGTCGACGACGTCCACTGGGCCGACGGGCCGTCGCTGTCGGCCCTGGCCTTCGCCCTCCGGCGGCTCCGGGCCGACCCAGTCCTGGGGGTTCTCGTGGGCCGGAGCGGAGCCCCCCTGCCCGCGGGCCTCGTCCGGCTGGCGGGCGGCGAAACCGGCGAACGGATGGAGCTCACGGGCCTCGACGCCCGCGAGCTGGCCGAACTGGCACACGGCCTGGGCCTGCGCGACCTGCCCCGGCGCACGTTCGAGCGCCTGGCCGACCACACCCGAGGCAGCCCGCTGCACGCTCGCGCCCTGCTGGAGGAGCTCAGCCCCGACGACCTCCGCTCGGGCGGGCCTCTCCCCGCGCCCCGGGCCTACTCGTCGCTGGTGCTCTCCCGCCTGGCCGCGCTGGCGGCCCCGGCCCGGGACCTGGTCGTGGCCGCCGCCTGCCTGGGCCCCCGATGTCCTCTCGGCCTGGCCGCCCGGGTGGCCGGTGTGGACGACCCCGGCGCCGCGGTCGACGCGGCCGTCGAGGCCGGGATGCTCTCGGCCCGGTCCCGGGCCGCGGGCTGGGAGCTGGCGTTCTCGCACCCGCTGGTGAGGGCGGCGGTCTACGAGGACCTGGGCCCGGCCAGGCGAACGTCCCTGCACGGCCGGGCCGCCGATCTCACGACCGGAGCGGCGCGGCTCGATCACCGCGTGGCCGCCGCGCTGGTCGAGGACGCAGATCTGGCGACCGAGCTGGAGGCCGCGGCCACCGGCGAAGCCGCCGAAGGGGCCGTGGGCGCGGCCGCCGAGCACATGCTCTCGGCCGCCCGCCTGTCGCCGGCGGCCGCCGTCGGCGAACGCCGGCTGGTGGAGGCGGTGCGCCTGCTGGTGCTGGCCGGGAACGCCAGCGAGGCCTCCGCTTATGCCGCCGAGCTGGCCCGCCTGCCGGCCAGCTCCCGGCGAGACCTCGTGCTGGGCCACCTGGCCCTGTTGACCGGACGTCTCTCGGATGCCGAGGCCCTCCTGGAGGCATCCTGGGCCGGAGGGTCTCACGGGGCCGAGGCGGCCCACACGGCCGCTCAGTTGGCCCAGCTCATGCTCATCCAGGGCCGCGGGACAGAGGCCGCCCAGTGGGCGCGACGGGCTGCTCAGGCCCATCCCGAGGCCTCGGCCCGGGTGGCCGCCGTCAGTCGCCTGATGACCGGCCTGGCCAACTCGGGGCGGGCCGAGGAGGCCTTGGGCCTGGTCGAGGGCTTCGATCCCCCCAGCGGCACGGCTGGCCTGAGCCCCGCGGATGTCGACCGCCTGCTGGGCCGGGGCGTGGTTCGGTTGTGGACCGACCACTTGGAAGGGGCGAGGGACGACCTGCTGGCGGCCGTCACCCAGGTGAACCGCTGGGGCCATCTCAAGGAGGCGGCCATATTCCTGACCCACCTGGCCGACGCCGAGTACCGGCTGGGCCTGTGGGACGACGCACTGGCCCATGCCGACCAGGCAGCTTCGCTGGCCGAGGACTCCGATCAGGCCTGGCTACTGGGCGGGACGCACTCCATGGTCGTGTTCCCGGCCGCCGGCCGAGGTCTGTGGGAGCTGGCCGGCGCCCATGCCCGCCGGGCCGTCGAGGCCGCCGCCGCCCTGCCCGAGACCGAGGAGGCCAACCGCGGCTACGCGGCCAGCGCGGCCGCCCACCTGGCGTGGGCACAGGGGGACCCCACCGGCGTGGTCGAGGCGGTCAAGCCCATCCTCAGCTTCCGGAACCGGGCCGGTTCCTACGAACCGGGCACGATGCCCTGGCGGGAGCTCTACGCCGAGGCTCTCGTCACGCTGGGCCGGCTGGACGAGGCCGACGCCGTCCTCACGCCCTACGAAGAACTGGCGGCCGAGCGGGGCCGCCGGTCGTCCCAGGCGGCCGCCTCCCGCGCCCGGGGCGCGCTGGAGCTGGCCCGGGGCCGGCCGGAACTGGCCCGCCAAGCCTTCGCGCTGGCCGTCGAGCATGCGGCCGCCGTACCCGCGCCCTTCGATGAGGCGCTGGCCCGCTACTGCTACGGACGGTTCCTGCGCCGGGCGGGCGAGCGGCGGGCGGCGTTCGCCGAGCTGAGCGGGGCCCGGCAGACCTTCCTGGCCGTCCAGGCCGTTCCCTTCCTCGAACGAGCCGACCGAGAGCTGGCGGGTACCGGGCTGGCCCCGTCACCGCGCCGCGGGCCGTACCCCTCTCGCCCGCCGCTCACGCCCCAGGAGCTGGCCGTGGCCCGCCTGGCAGCCGCCGGCCGGACCAACAAGGAGGTGGCGGCCGAGCTGGTGGTCAGCGTGAAGACCGTCGAGTACCACCTGGCCAACGTCTTTGCCAAGCTCGGCATCCGGTCCCGCCGCCAGTTGGTGGCCCACGTGGGCTAGTCCCTCGGCCTAGCGGGCCAGGTAACCGCCGTCGACGTAGAACTCGGCCCCGGTGACGAACGAGGCGTCGTCGCTGGCCAGGAAGGCGACCATGGCAGCCACCTCCGAAGGCAGCCCCAGGCGGCCCATGGGGGTGAGGGCGATCATGGCCACCTCGAACTCGGTGCCCTTGGCCTGATCGAGGATGGGCGTGTCGATGAAGCCAGGGTGCACGGAGTTGACCCGCACGCCGCTGGTGGCCCAGTGCAGGGCCACGTTCTTGGTCAGGGTGCGAACGGCACCCTTGGCCGAGTGGTAGGCGGGCGAGGTGCCGAACCCGCCGCTGGCCCCGAATATCGAGCTGATGTTCACGACCGAGCCGTGCCCGGAGGCCTTGAGCAGGTCGGCCGCCAGCTTCATCCCGTAGAAGACGCTCGTCTGGGTGATGGCGATGGTCCGGTCGTACTGCTCGGTGGTGGCCTCCTCGATGGGGGCCAGGTCGCCCACGCCGGCGTTGTTGACCAGGATGCCGAGCCCGCCCAGTTCCGACTCGGCCCGGGCCACGGCCTGGCGCCACTGCTCCTCGTCGGTCACGTCGTGGTGGACGTACGCCGCCCGGCCCCCCCGGTCGCGGATCCCGGCGGCCACCTTCACGCCGGCGTCGTCCTGGATGTCGGTCACCAGGACGGCGGCCCCCTCCTCCGCCAGCCGCTCGGCCGTCGCCCGCCCTATCCCACTGGCCGCTCCGGTGACCATTGCCACCCGGCCGTCGAGCCTCGCCATACGCCTCGCCTCCTCTGGGCGGCTCCAGCCGCCGTTGGTCTCCCAGAGACGCTACCCACCGGGCACGCGGCCCTACCGCCGGGCCGAGCGAAGACCGCGGCCACCCCGTACTCTCGGTTCAGGCTCAAGCACAAGGAGGGGGCCGCATGGACGATTACCCGGCCGATCTCGATCTCGACGCCCCGGTGGAGGTGGCCAACTGGCGCCCGCTGGTCCACTGGCTGCTGGCGGTCCCCCACTTGATGATCGCCAGCGTGCTGGGCCAGGTCGGCGGGGTGATCGGCTTCGTCAGCTGGTTCATCATCGTGTTCACGGGAAGGTTGCCGGAGTCGCTGGCCAACTTCCAGTGCCTGGTCCTGCGTTATACGGCCCGGGCTTACAGCTACGCGCTGTGGCTGCGCGAGCCCTACCCGGCCTTCGACTTCTCGATGACCCCGGCCGACCCCGGGGGCGACCCGCTACGGGTCGACCTCGCCCCCCGCCTCGAGGACCGCAACCGGCTCACCGTGGGCCTGCGCTTCATCTGGATCATCCCCATCGCCATCTACCTCGCGTTCGTGAGCCTGGCGGCCATGGTGGTGGCCTTCGCCGGCTTCTTCGCCGTGCTGTTCACCGGGCGCTGGCCCGAGGGCATGCGCCGCTTCCTGGTCGCCACCGGCCGCCTCAGCATCCGGGTCAGCGCCTACGGCTACCTCTTGGTCGACGACTACCCCCCGTTCGCCGTGACCTGATTCAAGCCAGGGCCGCGCCGGGCCACCAGAGGGCGGCTACCCGGTGCTCGCTGGGTACGCGGGCCCGCAGGAGGTCCGCGATCTCGGCGTCGCGCTCGGGGCCGACCATGAGGCGGCCACGGACGATGGCCACCACCTCCTCGGTCACCTCGGTGGGCTGGGGCGGGACCACGAAGTCCTCCCGCTCCACCGCGAGACCGAGGGCCGAGAGGACGGCCTGGGCCTCGTCGGCCACCAGACGCCGGGGCCGGTCGATCCCGTGGATCGCCTTCCACAGCGGTTCGAGGCCTGACTGGGGCGGGTGTTCGGACAGCTCGAGCACCACCCGGTGGCGGGCCGCGGCCGTCAGAGCCATGACGAAGTCCTCGACCTCGGCCACCCCGTACATGGCGTGGTGGCAGACGACCACGTCGGCGGTCCCGGCCTCGGTGGCCACCTCGGGCCAGGTGCCGAGCACGGCCCGCACCTCGACGCCCAGCTCGGCCGCCGTCTCGGCGAAGGCCTCGAGCATGGCTTCGATGCGGTCGAAGCCGATGATCAGGCCGGCCTTGGCCGCCAGGCCGAGGCTCGACGCCCCCGCCCCGCAGCCGACGTCGAGCACGGTGCCCCCCTCGGGCAGGGCCTCCAGCGCCCGCCGGCGAGACGGCCGTACGGGTTTGGTGGCGTCCTCCTCGGGCCGGAAGCGGAACCGGTCGGGGGTCAGGCCCACCCGGGCGTCGGACGACTTGCGGCGCAGCTCCTCGGGCAGGGCCGCCGCCTCGATCCCGGCCCGCCAGCGGTCGCCGGGCCGGCTCCCCTCGTCCTCCAGCACGCCCGCCGCCCCCACCTTCGCGTCCCCGCTCATCGCCCTCCTCGCTTCCGGTGGTGTCACCGCCCGGCGGCCGACAGTAGGCGGGCGGGGCCAGCGGCTGCACAGCGGGCGGGAGAGGACGCACCGGTAGAGTTGCCGACCGTGACCACCGCCGAGCGGGCGGAGCCGGCCCGGTCCGACTTCATCCGCGAGATCATCGAGGCCGACCTGCGTTCCGGCCGCCACGGCGGCCGGGTGGTCACCCGCTTCCCACCCGAGCCCAACGGCTACCTCCACATCGGGCATGCCAAGTCGATCTGCCTGAACTTCGGCATCGCCGCCCAGTACGGCTCCAAGTGCAACCTGCGCTTCGACGACACCAACCCCTTGGCCGAGGACGTCGAGTACGTGGAGTCGATCCAGCGCGACGTCGAGTGGTTGGGGTTCTCGTTCGGGGAGCGGGCGCTGTTCGCCTCCGACTACTTCGCCGAGATGTACGACCTGGCCGAGGGCCTGGTGAAGGCCGGCAAGGCCTACGTCGACCACCTCAGCGAGGACGAGATACGACAGCACCGGGGCTCGCTGAGCGAGCCGGGCCGGCCTTCGCCGTACCGCGACCGGTCCGTCGAGGAGAACCTGGCCCTGCTGGGCCGGATGCGCTCGGGCCAGGCAGCCGACGGGGAGTGCGTGCTGCGGGCCCGCATCGACATGGCGGCCGCCAACATGAAGATGCGCGACCCGCTGCTGTACCGGGTGCGCCACGCCCGCCACCACCGCACCGGGGACGAGTGGCCCATCTACCCCATGTACGACTACGCCCACCCCATCTCGGACGCCATCGAGGGCATCACCCACTCCATCTGCACGCTGGAGTTCGAGAACAACCGGGAGCTCTACGACTGGGTGGTGGCCAACACCGGGGTCTCCGAGCGCCGGGGCCTGAGCCGGCCCCAGCAGATCGAGTTCGCCCGGCTGAACCTCGACCACACGGTCCTGAGCAAGCGCAAGCTCCTGCGCCTGGTCGAGGAGGGTCACGTGAGCGGCTGGGACGACCCCCGCATGCCCACCATCGCCGGGATGCGCCGCCGCGGCTACCGGCCCGAGGCTATCCGGGCCTTCGCCGACCTGATCGGCGTGGCCAAGGTCAACTCGGTGGTCGACCTGGGCAAGCTCGAGTTCTGCGTCCGCGACGACCTCAACTGGGTGGCGCCCCGGGCCATGGCCGTGCTCCGGCCCCTGCGGCTGACCGTCACGTCGTGGCCCGAGGACAGCGTCGAGCACCTGACCGCCCCCCTCTTCCCGCCCGACGTGGGCCGGGCCGGCGAGCGGACCGTCCCCTTCGGCCGCCACCTGCTCATCGAACGCCACGACTTCAGCCTCGACCCCCCGCCCGGCTACCAGCGGCTGGCACCCGGCCGTACGGTCCGGCTGCGCCACGGCTACTGCGTCACCTGCGACGAGGTCGTCGAGGAGGACGGCGAGGTGGTGGAGGTGCGGGGCCACCACGTGCCCGGCTCGGTCGGGCGGGCCCCCGAGGGCGTGGAGGTGTCGGGCGTGGTCCACTGGGTGCCGGCCGCCGGGGCGGTGCCGGCCGAGGTCCGCCTCTACGACCGGCTCTTCCGGGCCGCCCGGCCCGACGACGAGGGTGACCTGGCCGCGGCGCTCAACCCGTCGTCGCTGGAGGTCGTGACCGGGGCCATGCTCGAGCCTCACCTGGCCACGGCGGCCGAGCCGGGGAGCCACTGGCAACTGGAGCGGGTCGGTTACTTCGTCGTCGACACGGCCAGCTCCCGGCCCGGCGCCCTGGTGCTCAACCGGGTCGTCACCTTGCGGGACTCCTGGCAGGCGACCGCCGAGCCGGGCGGCGGCGCGGGCGGCAAGGCAACCGGCGGCGAACGGCCGAAGTCGGCCAAGGCCCGTACCCGGCCGCCCCGGCGCAGTCCCCGCGAGTTCCGGGCCGAGGCCCGCCTGCGCGACCCGGTGCTGGCCGAACGGCACGAGGCCTGGCCGGCCCGCTACGGGCTGAGCGCCGACGAAGCCGACCTGCTCACCGGCGAACGGCCGGTCGGGGACCTCTTCGAGGGGGCCGTGGCCGCCGGAGCACCCGCGGGAGCGGTGGCCAAGTGGGTGCTCAACGAGCTCCCCCCCGCCCTGGGCGAGCGCCCGCTGGCCCAGTCGGCCCTCACCCCGGTGGCCCTGGCCGCCCTGGTCTCGGCCGTCGAGGAGGGAACGGTCACGGCCGCCGCCGCCAAGGAGGTGCTGGCCGAGCTGGTGGCCCGCGGCGGCGACCCTTTGGCCATCGTGGCCGCCCGGGGCCTGGCCCAGGTGAGCGACGAGGCGGCCGTGGCGGCCGTCGTCGACGAGGTCCTGGCCGCCAACGCCGAGAAGGTGCGCCAGTACCGCCAGGGCAAGACGGCGCTGTTCGGGTTCTTCGTGGGCCAGGCCGTGCGGGCGTCCGAGGGCCGGGCCAACCCCCAGGTCGTCCGCCAGGTGCTGGCCGAGCGCCTGGGCTGAAGGTGCCCACGGCCCCAGCCGGTTCCCCGCGACGGTGGTCGGAGGCCGAGGCCACCCTGGCCGCCGCCGACCCCGCCCTGGCGGCGGTGATGGCCTGGGCCGGCCCCTGCCGCCTGGGCCCGGGAAGGGTGGCGGGCGGGGCCTTCGGGGCGCTGGCCCGGGCCGTCTGCTACCAGCAACTGGCGGGCCAGGCGGCGGCTGCCATCCACGGGCGGTTCGTGGCCGTCTACGGCGGGCGGCCCACGGCCGGGGCGGTGGCCGCCACCGACGACGCCGTCCTGCGGTCGGTGGGCCTGTCCTCCGCCAAGGTGGCGTCCATCAAGGACTTGGCCGCCAAGGTCGGCGACGGCACGGTGCGCCTGGGCCAGTGGCACCGCCAGGGCGACGACGAGGTCGTCGAACGCCTCACCGCGGTGCGGGGCATCGGGCCGTGGACGGCCCACATGTTCCTGATGTTCCACCTGGGCCGGCCCGACGTGTGGCCCACCGGGGACTTCGGGGTCCGGGCCGGCTACGCCCGCATGCACGCCCTGGCCCAGGCTCCCTCGGCCCGGGAGCTGGCCCCGCTGGGTGAGCTCTACCGGCCCTGGAGGAGCGTGGCCGCCTGGTACTGCTGGCGGGCCGTGGACGGCCTGGCCCCCGACTGGTGAGCAGCCTGACCGGTGCCCGCAGCCGCCCGGGTTGTCGCCGCCCAAGCCCGAACTTGTACGGTACGGGACCTGTGAGAACCGAACTCCTCCGCCGGCGGGCTGTGGCGGTGGCCGCGGCCGCCGCCCTTGCCCTCACCACCGCCGCCTGCGGGCGCGACACCGCCACCCGGTCCATCGCGGCCGCCGTCGTCGACGGCGCCCCCGGGTTCACCCCCCAGACCATCACCGTCGACCAGGAGCAGCCCGTCGTGCTGCGGGTGGGCAACGGCACCGACCGCGAGCACGGCTTCTCGATCGTGGGCTACCGCATCAGCGAGGTCGTCGGGCCCAACCAGACGGTCGAGATCGAGTTCAGGGCGACCCGGGGCGGCACGTTCAAGATCTACTGCCAGCTCCACCCGGCCCACCAGACCGCCACGCTGATCGTCCGCTGACGAAGGCATATAGCCTGAGCGGCGCGTGAACGTGTTCGACCGCATCGGGGCGGACGGCTACGAGCAGGTGGTCTTCTGCCAGGACCGGGCGACCGGGCTGCGGGCGATAGTGGCGGTCCACTCCACCCGGCTGGGCCCCTCCCTGGGGGGCACCCGCTTCTACCCCTACCCCAGTGAGGACGCCGCCCTGGAGGACGTCCTGCGCCTGGCCAAGGGCATGACCTACAAGGCGGCCGTGGCCGGCCTCGACCTGGGCGGCGGCAAGGCGGTGATCATCGGTGACCCCGCGGTCGACAAGACCGAGGGCCTGCTGCGGGCCTACGGCCGGTTCGTGGGCTCCCTGGGGGGCCGGTACATCACGGCCGAGGACGTGGGCACCACCCAGGCTGACATGGACCTGGTCCGCCGGGAGACGGCCTGGGTCTCGGGCTCCAGCGTCGAGCTGGGCGGGTCAGGGGACCCGTCGGTGGCCACCGCCCTCGGCGTTCTCCACGCCATGAAGGCGACGGCCCGTCACCTGTGGCACGACACCGCCCTCACCGGCCGCCACGTCGTGGTGTCGGGCGTTGGCAAGGTGGGCAGCGGCCTGGTCCGCCTCTTGGTCGAGGAGCGGGCCAAGGTGACCGTGGCGGACGTCAACGACAGGGCCGTGGCCCGCATGGTGGAGCGCTTCGGGGTCGAGGCCACCGACGTGCCCGACGCCCACACCATGGCCTGCGACATCTTCGCCCCGTGCGCCTTGGGCGGCCTGCTCGACGCCGTTACCATCCCCCGACTGCGGTGCGCGGCCGTCGTCGGCTCGGCCAACAACCAGCTGGCCGAGCCCGCAGGCGCCAAGCTCCTGGCCGAGGCGGGTGTGCTCTACGGGCCGGACTACGTGGTGAACGCGGGCGGGTTGATCAACATCGCCGAGGAGCTCTCGCCCCGGGGCTACCACCCCGAGAGAGCCTTGAAGGCCGTGACCCGGGTGTTCGACACCACCGCGCTGGTCCTGCGCACAGCCGAGGCCGAGGGCGTCACCACCGTCGACGCCGCCGACCGGCTGGCCGAACGGCGCATGGAGGAGATGGCCCACGTCCAGCAGATCCGGGCCCACGGGTAACCACGATGGGCCCTGCTCCGGTCGGAGGGAGATGACGCAGGCGGACATGAAGCGGGATGGGCGCCACACCGAGCTCGGCCTGTCGGGCGACGACCTCGTCGCCATGTACCGGCTGATGGTGCTGACCCGCACGGTCGACCAGAAGCTGTGGAACCTCCAGCGCATCGGCAAGATCCCGTTCATCATCCCGGGCGCCGGCCAGGAGGCGTGCCAGGTCGGTTCGGCGTGGACTCTGCGCCGGGGTTACGACGTGGCCGTCCCCTATTACCGCGACTACGGCGTCGTGCTGACCCTGGGCATGACACCCACCGAGGTGTTCCTCAACGGGTTTGCCCGGCCCGGCGACCCCAACTCGGGCGGCCGCCAGATGCCCAGCCACTGGGGGTGCCGGCGGCTCAACATCATCACCGGCTCGTCACCCATCGCCACCCAGCTCCCCCACGCCGCCGGGCTGGCCAACGCGGCCACCATCGCCGGCGAGGACCGGGTGACCGTGTGCTGGTTCGGCGAAGCCACGTCGTCGCGGGGTGACTACCACGAGGCCCTGAACTACGCCGGCATCCACAAGCTGCCCCTCGTCCTGGTGTGCGAGAACAACGGATATGCCATCTCGGTCCCCCACTCCATGCAGGCGGCCGTGCCCAACGTGGCCGACCAGGCGGTGGCCTACGGCTTCGAGGGGGTCATCGTCGACGGCAACGACGCCCTCGAGGTCTACGGGGCGACGGCCGCGGCCATGGCCAAGGCCCGGGCCGGCGGGGGCCCGACCCTGGTCGAGTGCAAGACCTACCGGCTCCTGCCGCACACCTCCGACGACGACGACCGCCGCTACCGCACGGAGGCGGAGATCGAGTCCTGGCGCCGGCGCGACCCCCTGGTCCGCCTGCGCGACTACCTGTTCGAGCACGCCTTGCTATCGGCTGAGGACGAGGAGAAGCTGGCCGAACACGTGCGCGACGAGGTAAACGAGGCTGCCGAACAGGCCGAGGCCGCGCCCGACGCCACCGCCGACATGGCCTACGCACGGGTGTGGGCCCGGCCCCTGCGGCCCATCCCGCGGGTGCCGGCCGAGGTGGTCCAACACGTCGAGGTCCGACCCCGCCCTGCCCACCCGGGAACCGGCACCGAGCGCAGCGTCCTCGACACCGTGCGCCAGACCCTCGACGACCTGATGGCGGCCGACGAGCGGGTGGTGGTGCTGGGCGAGGACGTGGGGATCATGGGCGGGGTGTTCAGGGCCACCGACGGCCTGCTCGACCGCTACGGGCCGGCCCGGGTGATCGACACCCCACTGGCCGAGTCCTCGATCGTGGGCATCGCCATAGGCCTGGCCATGGCCGGCCTGCGCCCGGTGGCCGAGATCCAGTTCGCCGACTTCCTGCACTCGTGCGTCGACCAGTTGGTCAACGAGGCGGCCAAGGTCCACTACCGGTCCAACGGCGACTTCTCGGTGCCCATGGTGGTGCGGGCGCCCTGGGGCGGGGGCACCCACCGGGCGCTCTACCACTCCCAGGCGGTGGAGGCCGTGTACGCCCACGTAGCCGGGCTCAAGGTCGTGTGCCCGTCCACGCCCTGGGACGTGGCCGGGATGTTGCGGGAGGCGGTCGACGACCCCGACCCCGTGCTCTTCCTGGAGCACAAGCTGACTTACCGGCGGGTCAAGGGCCTGGTGCCCGAGGGCGACTGGCGGGTCCCCCTCGGGGTGGCCGACGTGGCCCGGGCGGGCGACGACATGACCATCGTCACCTACGGCCGCCACCGCCACCTCTCCCTGGCGGCGGCCGAAACGCTGGCCGGCGAGGGGTTCTCGGTCGAGGTCGTCGACCTGCGCACGATCTCCCCGCTGGACCGCGACACGGTCCTGGCGTCGGTGTGCCGCACCGGCCGCCTGCTGGTCGTCCACGAGGACAACGTCAGCTTCGGGGTGGGGGCCGAGGTGGCCGCCCTGGCCGCCGAGGAGGCCTTCTACGACCTCGATGCCCCCGTACGCCGCCTGGCCATGCCCGACGTGCCGGCCATGCCCTACAACCGGGCCCAGGAAACCGCCCTGCTCATCGAGCCCGACCACATCGTGGCGGCCGCCCGCGCCCTGCTCGGCGAGTAGCGCTCTCGGGTGGCGCGAGCGCCTACCGCACCAGGAGCGTGTTGTAGATGGCGGTGGGGATGGAGTCCTCGGGGTTGGGGACGAGGTTGATGGTGGCCCCACCGCTGACCTTGAGGCTGGTGGCGATGAACTGCGCACTCAGGTAGACGGGCAGCGCACCCCCGCCCGTCAGGTTGAACGAGTCGGCGTTGGGCATGAAGAACGACCCGGCCATGCTGGTCGTGGCCCCCCCGGCCATCCCGTTGGAGTTGCCACCGGCCTCGGTCCACAGGGCCAGGTCCTCGTAGCGGTTGGTGGTGGCCAGCTCCGAGGCCGTCGGGAGCCGGCCGGTGATCTCGTTGGGCGCCGACCAGTCGACGAAGCCGCCGCTGGAGATGCTGACCGTCCCGGTGTAGCTGGTGCACGCCGACGTCTTGCACGGGACCGTGCCGTCGGTGGCCGGCACCTTGCCGAAACCGCTGGCCAGGTACACGAAGGTCTGGCACAGGCGCAGGGTGGCCCCGGAGCCGACCTTGAGCTGGCCGTTGGCCAGGACCAGCCGGTTGGCGTTGCCCGGGCCCGTCCGCAGGCTGCACGTGGGGCTGAGGCCGTTGTTGACGGTGAGGATGCTCGTCGACCCGCCCACGTCGATGCCCACCCGGTTCCCACTGGGCCGGCCCCAGACGTAGACCTTGCGGGGGTCGGAGATCGTGAATGCGCCGCTGATCGTGAGCGCTCCGTTGATCACGATGTAGGAGTTGGGGGCGGACAACGTGAGCGCGGAGTTGACCGTGATGTCGCAGTTGAACCAGATGTGCTGGGCCGTGGAGCGCCCCGGTATGAGGAAGAAGGTGGCGAAGCTGTTGCAGTCGCTCTGGCTGAGCACGAGCCACGTCACCCCATTGCCGGTACACGAATTGTTGGACACCGACGTACACCCCGGGGGCAGCCCGCCGTTGCCCGTGAGCACCGACTGGACCTCGGCGTCGAGGTCGACGACGTTCTGGCGGTAGCGGCGGTCGGCGAACTTGCGCCCGGTGCGGGGCGAGGCGATGGCCACGGTGTCGCCGTAGGTGGCCGGGAAGCCGTTGGTGATGTTGCCCGGTGGCCGGTTGAAGTTGAGGGCGTAGATCCCGATTCGCGACTTGTGCACTCCCGTGCCGCCCGAGCAGGCCGGGTTGGTGGAGTTGGTACTGCAGGCCACCACCGACGGCCCGCCTGAGGTCGACTGGGAGTTCAGGATGGGCGAGGGGCAACTCCCGGAATCGGCCGCCGAGTCGATCTGGATGGTCCCCGGGTACTCGCCGAAGGCCTGGGAGATCACGCGGGTGTTCGAACCACCGGTCTGCAGGACGTTGCAGGCATTGCGTTCCAGGAGCTGGAGGGCAGCCACGAACTCGATCGTCTCGATGGCGTTGAGCCGGCCGACCGAGCGGATGACCGACGTGATCGAGCCGGCGCCGGCGACCTGGCCGAAGGTGGTGGGCCGTAGCTGGGTGACGACTACCGAGAGGTTGTCACAGCCCCCCTGGGCCGGGTCGCCGGTGTCACCCCGCCCCGCGTCCTCGGGGAACCGGGGGTCGGGTAGGTAGTAGCCGCTCTGGATCTCGACGGTGAAGCGCCCGCCGCCGGCCGTCGCCTGGAGCTTGGCCCACGTGGCCGGGTTGTCGGGGGCGCACGGTGTGCTGTCGGGCTGGAGGGGGTTGGCCGGGCAGGGGTTGGAGGGGTACACGGTCGGGGGGGCGGCGGCGTTGGACCACGTCTCGCTGCCGGGGTCGAACACCGAGAACGAGGCGTTCTCCAGCAGGTAGCCCCGTGCCCGGCACACCCCGGCCCAGGGACCGAAGGGGAGCCGGGAGATCCCGGCGCGCGCCGCCAGGTCGGTGACGCTCTTGTTCATCCGCCGGTCGGTCCGCACCTGGCCCAGGTCGACCACCAAGGCCACGATCAGGGCGATCCCCGTGACCATCAGCGACACGATCACGATGGCCAGGCCCCGCTCGTCGCCTCGGCGGGCGGCCAACAACTCCCGGGCCCGGCCGCTCACCCCGTGTCCCTCTCGTAGCGGGCCGCGGCCCGGCCGTCGAGCGTGAGGTCCATGCTGGCGAAGAAGAACTGGAGGGTGGCCTGGGTGGCGGCCGAGACCTTGACGAGCTGGACTGTCGGCTCGGCCGACGCACCCGCAGGGTCGTTCACCCCGCAGTCATTGCCCCCGTTGGGCAGGACGAGCCGGGCACAGACCTGAGGAGCGGTGAGGGAACCCCCCGACAGGCTCACCACCCTGTTCTTGACGGCTGCCTCGAAGTCGGCGACGGCCGTCGGGCCGCTGCCGAGCTGCAGGCTGGCCCCATAGCGGGCCCCTTCGCGCACGGCGTCCACCACGGCGATCTTCTGGGCGTAGGCGAAGCCGCCCGACACGGTCCCCAGCACCAGGGCCAGCAGCACGGGCAGGACGACGACCGTCTCGACCAGCACCGCTCCGGCTTCTCGGGGATGGACGCGGCCCACTGCCATAGGTCCCTTGTCGTCATCAGGGCTCAACTCCTTGAGCCCGGGTGCCGATCATCCCGGGATACCCGACAACCGTCGGGCCCCAGGAGGAACTGACATGCGAGCTCCGATGGCGCGGAGGACGAAGGTGACACTCGCGGCTGGCGTGCTCGTCTTCGTGGGCGGCGGCGTGGGGGCCGCCTACATGGCGGCCCGGCCGGAGCCCGCCCCCCAGGGGGGAGGCGCCCCCCAGGCCACCGTCTACTACACGACCCAGAACGTCAACACCGGCACGGCCGGGTCGGTCGCCCTGGCCCAGGGCCTGGTGAGGCCCCGCAACGTCGCCGCCGCTGAGGTGCCCGACGGCGCGGTGACCTCGGAGGGCCAGCTCGCAGGGCGGGTGGCGGCCTCCACCATCCCCGCCGGCTCCGTGGTGCTGGCCGAGATGTTCCCCGCCCCCCAGACCCGGATCGGGACGGTCGTGATCCCCCCCGGCAAGCGGGCCCTGGCCGTCGAGCTCGAGCCGGTGGCCGGCGTGGCCGGCTTCGTGGGCGCCGGGGACCTGATCGACATCTACGGCGTGGCCCGCGGCCAGAACGGTCCCGCCGGGGTCCAGCTCGTCCTCCAGGCCGTGGAGGTGCTCAACGTCAACGGCGCCGGGCTCCCGTCCGCCCAGGGACAGCCCAACGGGCCCAACCTCGTGTACCTGCTGGCGGTCACCCCCGCCGAAGCGGAGAGGCTCATCTACCTGACCAAGTTCGAAGAGCTCTACTTCGACCTCGTCCCCCGGGGCGAGCCGCCCGTGGTGACTCCCGGGGCGGGCCCGGGCCAGGCCCTCCAGGCCATCTAGACGCCTCCATGCGCGCCCCCAGACTTCTCGTCCTCGACACCGGGAACGACCTCGCCGGACAGGTGGAGCGGGCCAGCCGCGCCCTGCGGCCCCACCCCGAGGTGACCCATCACCGCAGCCTCGACAGCGTGGAGAAGGCCCGGGCTGGCGGCGAGCACTGGGACCTGCTCATCGCCGGGGCGACGCTGGGCGACGAAGCCGGTCTGCGCGAGCTGCGCAACCTCAAGCGGCGCATGCCCGACACCGTCCTGATCCTGGCCTTCGACCAATGGCGGAGCCGGAGCCTGCGCGAGACGGTCCGGACCGGTGCCCTGGACATCCTGCGCCTGCCGGCCAAGGACGAGGTGGTGGCCGACGCCATCGAGCAGGCGCTGCAACTGAGGCCCGTCCTGAGCCCGGCGCCCGCCGTCAGGAGCGGACGGCCCGAGGGCCGGGGCCGGGTCGTCGCCGTCATGTCGGCGACGGGCGGGTGCGGCAAGACGTTCTTCGCCACCAACTTGGCCTACGACCTCCAGACCCGCCTCGGAGAACGAACCTGCCTGGTCGACCTCGACCTCCAGTTCGGCGAGCTCTCCACCGCCCTACGGCTGCGCCCCCGGTACACCATCGCCGACCTCGTGGGCCACAACGACGACGAGGAGCTGGCCGCCCGCCTCGGGGAGTACGCCGTCGCCCACGACACGGGCATCGCCGTGCTGGCCGCCCCGGACGAACCGGCCGCGGCCGACAACATCGACTCAGCCGACGTCGGCCGCGTCATCGAAGCGGCGCGCTCCCAGTTCGACGCCGTTGTCATCGACACTCCCGCCAGCCTGACCGAGGTGGTGCTGGGGGCCATCGAGTACGCCGACCAGTTGTTCGTACTGGCCACCCTCGACCTGCCCAGCATTCGCAACCTGGGGCTGCTGCTCAAGACGCTGGACGCGCTGAAGGTCCCTGAGGAGCAGGTCAAGCTCGTGCTCAACAAGGTGGAGCCCGACGTCGGCATCGACGTCAACCAGGTGAGCCGCTACTTCCCCCAGGGTTTCTCGGTCGTCATCCCCTACGGCCGGGAGGCCAACCGGGCTCTGAACATGGGCATGCCGATGCTCGCCTACGCCCCTCGCAGCGAGGTCTCCAAGGCGGTGGCCACGGGGCTGGCGGTCACCATCGAGAACGGGGAGCGGACCAGTGAGGAGAGCACTGCCCCGGCCACCACCCCCGAGCGGCGGCGGTTGCTCGGGCGGCGGGCCAAGAAGGCCTCATAGGGCGGCCCGGACGTGACCATCGCCCTGCTCGCCCTCTCGACGGGAGTCGCCCTCATCGGGCTCAGCGCCCTGCTCCACCGGTCGTCCCGCCAACACGAGATGGACGAACTGCTGGGGCTGTTGCCCTTCCCGCTCGAGGAAGGGAAGGACGGCGCGGCGGTGAGCGCCCTGGCGTCGCGCGCCACCGACCTGGCCACCCAGATGGTCGACAAGGTCGACCAGAAGCGCTCGCTGAGCAGTTCTCTGGAGCGGGCCTCCATCCCCCTGCGCCCCGGCGAGTTCGTCGTCGTGACGGTGGCCGGTGGCCTGGCCCTGGCCGCTGTGCTGGCGGCCGTCACGGGGGTGACGGCGGCCGCCGCCGGGGGCCCCCTCCTGGCCGCCGCGGTCGCCAGCCAGGTGGTCAAGCGGAGGATCTCCAAGCGCACACGGGCGTTCGAGGCCCAGTTGCCCGACGCCCTCAGCCTGATCGCCTCGTCGCTCTCGGCTGGTCACACCTTCCTGCGGGCGATCCAGATGATGTGCGAGGAGTCGGGACCGCCCCTGTCCGAGGAGTTCGGCCGGGTGGTGGCCGAGACGCGGCTGGGCGACCCCGTCGTCGACGCCCTCGATCGCATGGCCCAGCGACTGGGGATCCGGGACATGGACATCGTCGTGCAGGCCATCCGGATCCAGCAGACGGTCGGCGGCCGGCTGGCCGACCTGCTCCACACCCTGGCCGACTTCATCCGCCTCCGGGACGAGCTCCGGCGCGAGGTCAGGGTCCTCACCGCCGAGGGCCGGATGTCGGCCTGGGTGCTGGCCGCCCTGGTTCCCTTCCTCTTCCTGGTGATGCGCAGCCTCAACCCCGGCTACCTGGACCCGCTCTACTCGGGGTGGGGCCTGGTCGTGCTCGGCTACTGCGTGGCGTCGGTCGTCGGCGGCGTCGCCCTGATCCTGCGCATGGTGAGGATCGACATATGAGTGCCGAGGTCGCGGTGCTGCTGTGCGTCGCCCTCGCCGGGCTGATCACCGTCGGCCAGGCGTTGGCCCAGGCCCGCCGGGTGGCGCCCGAGTTCGGGGACTTCCTCGAGGGCGCCCTGCCCGACCCCCGGGCCACCAAGCTCGAGGAACCACTCGTGCCTCGCCTACTGGAGATGGTGCGCCGCGGGGTGGGCCGGCGGGTGGAACGGCTGCTGCCGGGGCCCTACCTCGACAACATCGAGCACCAGTTGACCCAGGCCGGCCTGGCCGGCCAGCGCACGCCCGCCGAGCAGATCGCGGCCCAGATGGGCCTCACCGTGGTGGGGGCGGCGGTCGCCTTCCTCCTGCGTCCGTTCGAGCAATCGGCCACGACCGCCCTCGCCATCTTCATGTTGCCGGTAATGGGCTGGATGCTGCCGGCGGCCCGGCTGAAGCGGGCCATCCGCCAGCGGTCGGACCAGATCTTCAAGGACCTCCCCGACATCATCGACATGCTGGCCGTCGCCGTGGAGGCCGGTAGTGGCTTCGAAGCCGCCCTGAGCATCGTGTGCCAGCACTTCCGCTCCCCTCTGGCCGACGAACTGGCCTTGTCGCTGCGGGAGATGGAGCTGGGCATGCCCCGCAAGGAGGCCCTCCAGGACCTCAAGCGCCGCATGGACATCGACGTCGTGCGCACTTTCGTCCTCGCCATGGTCCAAGCCGACGCGCTGGGCATCCCCATCGGTCGGGTCCTCAAGACCCAGGCCAACGAGGTGAGGGCGCGGCGGCGGGCCTGGGCCCGAGAGAAGGCGGCCAAGCTCCCGGTGAAGATCCTGTTCCCGCTCGTGCTGTTCATCTTCCCGCCCATCATGGCCATCGCCATGGGGCCGGCGGCCGCCGGGTTCAGCCGCCTGGGCGGGGGCTGAGGGTCAACCGGGTCAGCCCGCGGGGTGGACGAGGTCGACGCTCGGCAGGAAGCCGGCGCTCTCGGCCGCCCGGGCCAGGGGTACGTCCACCGGGTAGTCGCCGGTCAGGCAGGCCGCGCAGAACCCCGACCCGGCCGCGCCCGTGGCTGCCAGCAGGCGGTCGAGGTCGAGGTAGGCGAGGGTGTCGCAGCCGATGTAGTCGCCCACCTCCGAGACCGTGAGGTCGGCAGCCAGGAGCTGGGTGCGGGTGCCGGTGTCCATCCCGAAGAAACACGGCCACCGGTAAGGCGGGGAGGCGATCCGCAGGTGGACCTCGGCCGCCCCCGCCTCCCGCAACATGGCCACCAGGGCCCGCATGGTCGTACCCCGCACGATCGAGTCCTCCACCACGACTAGGCGCTTGCCGGCGATGTTGTCGGGCATGGGGTTGAGCTTGATGCGCACCCCCTGGGCCCGCTTCTCCTGGCTGGGGGCGATGAACGTGCGCCCGATGTAGCGGTTGCGGACCAGGCCGTGGCCGAACGGGATCCCGCTGCGGCGGGCGTAACCCTCGGCCGCGGGGATACCCGACTCGGGCACGGGCATGACCATGGCCTCGCGCGGCACCAGTTGGGTGTCAGGCGGCAGCGGGGCCTGGTCGGCCAGCAGCTCGCCCATGCGCTGGCGGGCGGAGTGGACGGTCTGGCCGTAGAGCTTGCTGTCGAGGCGGGCGAAGTAGACGAACTCGAACAGGCACAGCTTGGGGTCGACGCGCTCGGGGGGGAACGGGCGGGTCGAGCGCGTACCTTCCTCGTCGACCACGACCATCTCGCCCGGGTCGAGCTCGCGGACGAAGTGGGCACCGATGATGTCGAGGGCCGTCGTCTCCGAGGCCAGCACCCACCCGCTCTCCAGCCGGCCCAGGCACAGCGGCCGGAACCCGTTGGGGTCTCGCACGCCGATCAGCCGGTGCTGGTCGAGCATGACCAGCGAGAACGCCCCCTGGAGGCGGGGCAGAACGGTGGGCAGGGCCTCCTCGAGGCTCTGGTCCTGGGCCACCATCTCGGCGTGCAGCAGCTCGGCGACCAGGTCGCTGTCGCTGGTCAGCATGCCCGGGAGCACACCCGCCTCGTCGGCCAGCTCGGCCGTGTTGACCAGGTTGCCGTTGTGGCCCAGGGCGAACCCGGCACCGCCGGAGGGCCGGTAGATGGGCTGGGCGTTGCCCCAGGTGCTCGACCCGGTCGTCGAGTAGCGGACGTGGCCCATGGCCAAGAAACCCTGCATGGGGGCCAGCTTGCGCTCGTCGAACACGTGGGTGACCAGCCCCATGTCTTTGATGACGGTGATCTCCTCGCCGTCGCTGACGGCCATGCCCGCCGACTCCTGGCCGCGGTGCTGGAGGGCGTACAGCCCGGCGTAGACGAGCTGGGCGACCGGCTGGTCGGGGGCGTACACCCCGAAGACCCCGCACGCCTCCCGCGGCTTGGCAGGCTCGGGCACCGGGGGCACGCCCCCGATTCTCCCACAGCCCCACCCCATCGCCGGGGGACCCGGGGGAGGGGGCCCCGGCCCATCGCCCGCAAACCTGCGCGGGAACCGTGGGCGTTTTGCCCACGGTTCCCGCGCAGGTTTCGTCGAGGGGTCAGTCAGTGGCCGGTAGGGGCGGCCATGACGGTGGGGAGGTGGTGGCGCCAGCGGTCCTGGGCGGCGGCCAGCGCTAGGTCGACGAGGCCGTCGACGACCAGGCGATCGCCGCCCGCCACGCCGATCTGGGCCACGGGGACACCCGTGGGCTCGGCCGCGGCCTCCACCGCGCCCAGCCGGCCGGGGGCAACGCACGCCACCGCCCGCGAAGGAGCCTCGCTGAAGAGCTCACCGTGGCCGTCGACGCCCGCCACCTCGAACCCGACGCCGGAACGCACCGCCATCTCGGCCAGGGCCAGGCCCAGTCCCCCGTCGGCCACGTCGTGCAGGCCGTCCACCAGCCCTTCGGACGCCAACTGCCGCAGGAGCCCGCACACCGCCAGATGGCGCGCATAGTCGAGGGCAGGTAGCTCGCCCCCCCGATGCCCGTGCACCATGTCCGCCCACCGTGACCCGGCCAGCTCGCCGGTGCGTTCGCCGATTATCACGATGGTGGCGCCCTCGGTCAGGCCCACGCCCGGGGGGCGGCGGTCGAGCCGGTCGATGGTCCCGACCATCCCGATCACGGGGGTGGGGTCGATGTCCCGCCCACCCGACTCGTTGTAGAGGCTCACGTTGCCGCCCACCACGGGGACCTCCAGCGCCTGGCACGCCTCGGCCATGCCGTCGATGGCCTCCGAGAGCTGCCACATGACCTCAGGGTGCTCGGGGTTGCCGAAGTTCAGGCAGTTCACGACGGCCATGGGCCGCGCACCCACGCACGAGACGTTCATGGCCGCCTCGGCCACCAGCAGGGCCGTGCCGGCGCGCGGGTCGACCGCGCACCACCGGCTGTTGCTGTCGGTCGTCACGGCCAGCGCCCTCTCCGACCGGGGCAGGCCCGGGGCCTTCAGGCGCAGGACGGCGGCGTCGCCCCCCGGGCCCTCGACGGTGTTGAGGAAGAGCTGGTGGTCGTACTGGGACCACACCCACCGGGTATCGGCCACCATGGCCAGCAGGTCGGGCCCGCAGTCGGCCGGGGCCGCCAGGCCCGACGGGTCGTCGGCCCGGCGGGCCGCCAGGTCAGCGGGGGGAGCCAGCGGGCGGTTGTAGTTGGGGGCGTCCTCGTGCAGCGAGGCCGCGGGCACGTCGGCCAGCACGTCAGCCCCGGCTTCGGGCCCCGAGAGGACCCGCAACCGGCCCCCTTCGGTGACCCGGCCCACCACTGCGGCGTTGACCTCCCAGCGCCGGCATACGGCCAAGACGGCGTCGAGCGAGGACGGCTCGACGATGGCCAGCATGCGCTCTTGGGACTCGCTGGTCATGACCTCGGCCGGCACCATCCCCCGCTCCCGCAGGTGAACGGCCGACAGGTCGACATTCATGCCCATCCCCCCGCGCGAGGCCGTCTCGCTGGTGGCACAGCTCAGGCCCGCGCCTCCCAGGTCCTGGATGCCCGTCACCAGGCCGGCCTCGTACAGCTCCAGGCAGGCCTCGATCAGCCGCTTCTCCTCGAACGGGTCGCCCACCTGGACGCTCGGCCGCTTGGACGCGTCACCGTCGTCGCTGAAGCCGGCCGAGGCCAGGACACTGACCCCGCCGATGCCGTCGCGCCCGGTGGAGGAACCCAGCAGGACGGCCAGGTTGCCCTCGCCCGTGGCCTGGGCCAGCAGGACCCGGTCGGTTCGCAGCAGGCCCAGGCACATCACGTTGACCAGGGGGTTGTCGGCGAAGCACTCGCCCACCGCCACCTCCCCGCCCACCGTGGGGACACCGACGGAGTTGCCGTAGCCCGACACCCCGTCGACTATCCCTTCGAGGTGCCACCGGCTGCGGGGGTGGTCGAGGGGGCCGACGTGGAGGGAGTCGAGCACGGCCATGGGCCGCGCCCCCATGGTGAAGATGTCCCGCAGGATGCCCCCCACTCCCGTGGCCGCACCCTGGGCGGGTTCGATGGCCGACGGGTGGTTGTGGCTCTCGATGCGCACGGCCACGGCGATGCCGTCGCCGGCGTCGATGACCCCGGCGTTCTCCCCGGGGCCGACCAGCACCCACGGGGCCTTGGTCGGGAGCCGGCCCAGGTGGCGCCGCGACGACTTGTAGGAGCAGTGCTCCGACCACATGACGGCGTACATGGCCAGCTCGAGCTCGTTGGGGCTGCGCCCCAGGATGGACTCGATGGCGGCCAGTTCGTCGTCGGTCAGCCCGAGGGCGAGGTGAAGAGGGGCCGCGGGCCCCGTTGAGACGGCCACGGCCTCTCACCGTACCGGAACGGGCCCGGGCGGCCCGCCGCGTACGAACGCCAAAATGGCCCGCTGGCAGATCCTTGAAATCCCAGGCGGCACACGGCAGAATTGGAGTATGCCAGCGGCACACAAGAAGGTCCGTACCCCTATGTCGGATTCCCACAAGGCGGCTTTGGCCGAGGGACGTGAGCAGGGCCGGGCGGTGCGCAACTACCTCGAAGCCTTGGAGAGCAACAAACCCAAGCGGGGCCGCAAGCGCACCCCGCAATCCATGCAGAAGCGGCTTCTCGCCATCGAGGAGAAGATGGCCACGGCCGACCCCCTGAGCCGAGTCCTCCTCACCCAGGAGCGGATCGACATCCAGCGGGCGTTGGAAGCCGGCCCAGCCGGCGTCGACCTGGAAGTCCTCGAAGAAGCCTTCGTAGCCGCGGCCGGGCCCTACGGGCGGCGCAAGGGCATCACCTACAGCGCGTGGCGGGCCGCGGGCGTCAACCCGGCGGTGCTACGCCGGGCGGGAGTCAGCCGTTCGGGCGACGACCGTTGAGGCTGGGCCTTCGCCGGCCACCCAACCAGCCAGGCTCTCCCACAGGCGGAGCCCGTCGAGCGATCCGAGCGGGTCACAGGCCCGCTCCGGATGGGGCATCAGCCCGACGACGTTGCCCCCCTCATTGCAGATCCCGGCGATGTCGGCCACCGACCCATTGGGATTGTCCGTGTAGCGCAGCACGATGGCGTCGAGGTCCCGTAGTTGGGCGAGGACCTCCCGACCACATGTGTAGGAGCCCGAGAAGTGGTTTATGGGCAGATCGAGCCGTGTCCCCGGCGCGACCGACCGAGTAAGGGCCGAGCGGCTGGTCACGACCTCGGTCGTGACCGTCGTACACAGGAACTTCAGGCCCTGGTTCTGGCGCAGGGCCCCAGGTAGCAGCCCGGCCTCGGTCAGCACCTGGAAGCCGTTGCAGATCCCGACCACCGGCCCGCCATCGCGTGCGAAGGCGGCCACTGCGTCCATCACCGGGCTGAACCGGGCGATGGCCCCCGGTCGCAGGTAGTCGCCGTGGGCAAACCCACCAGGCAGCACCACGGCGTCGAGACCGGCAGCCAACGTGGGGTCGCCGTGCCAGAGCAGGCGGGCGTCCATACCGGCGGCGGCCGCGGCCTCGACTACGTCGTGTTCGCAGTTGGAGCCGGGGAAGACGACCACCCCGACCGTCTTCACGCCCGGGCCGCCTCGTCAAGGGCCTCGACGGCGATGTCGGCGTCCTCGATCACCGGGTTGGTGAGCAGGCGCTGGCACAGTTCGTCGACCTGGGCGCGGGCCTCGGCCTCACTCGCGGCCTCGATCGTGAAGCGCACGGCCTTGCCGATCCGCACGTCGCCCACGCCCTCGTAACCCAGCCCGGCCAGGGCCCTTTGGACCGTCGCCCCTTCGGGGTCGGCAATGCCCTCCCGGGGCTTGACTTCGACCATCACCGAGTACCTCACGCCGACGCTCCCGGCCACTCGGCCAGCGAGCGCCCGGTCACCCTCTCGTAGGAAGCCCGGTAACGGTCCCGGGTGGCCCGCACCACGTCGAAGGGCAGGAAGGGCGGGGGCGGCGACTTGTCCCACCCGCTCGTCTCCAGCCAGTCGCGCAGGGGCTGCTTGTCGAACGACGGAGGGGTCGAACCCGGCTCCCAGGTGTCCGCGTCCCAGAAGCGGGACGAGTCGGGGGTCAGCACCTCGTCGCACAGGCTGAGGCGGCCGTCGATGAAGCCCAGCTCGAACTTGGTGTCGGCCACGATGATCCCCCGCTCGGCGGCCAGGTCGGCGGCCCGCTGGTAGACGGCCAGGGATATGGACCGGGCCTGCTCGTAGACCTCGTCACCCACCAGCTTGGCCGCCTCGTCGGGCGAGAGGTTCTCGTCGTGGGCGCCCCCCTCGGCCTTGGTGGACGGGGTGAACAGCGGTTCGGGCAGCTTGGCCGCCTCGGCCAGGCCGGCCGGGACGGCGATCCCGTGCACAGTCCCCTGCTCGCGGTACTCCTTCCACGCCGACCCGGCGACGTACCCCCGCACGATGCACTCGATGGCCAGCATCTCGGCCCGGCGTACGACCATGACCCGGCCGTCGAGGTCGGCACCCAGCTCGGCCACGGCCTGCTCGGGGGGGACCGTCGAGACCAGGTGGTTAGGCACGATGTCGCGTACCTGATCGAGCCAGTAGACGGTCATGGCCGTCAGCACCCGGCCCTTGTCGGTGATCGGCTCGTGCATGACCACGTCGAACGCCGAGATCCGGTCGGACGTGACCATCAGCAGGCGGTCGTCGCCCAGGTCGTAGATGTCCCGGACCTTGCCACGGTGAACCAGAGGGAGCGTCATCGGTCCGAACGTTAGCGGCGGGCGGGCCGGGGGTCGGGTGGGACCAGAGCTGTCACAGGATGGGGGCGGGGCGGTAGGCCGCGGCCTCGGGGTGGCGGGCGGCCAGGTCGCGGGTGCGTTCGACGAAGGCCGCCACCTGGTCACGAGCCGCCCCGGTGAAAGCCAGCGGGTCGGCCACGATGGCGTCGAGGTCGGCCCGCGTCAGCCGCAACCGCTCGTCGCCCGCCAGCCGCTCGAACAGGTCGGCCCCACCGGACGAGGACGGCCCGGCGGCGGCCGCGGCCGCGGCGGTGGCGGTGGGCGGCCCGGCGGCTCCGCGGCGGGCCAGGGCGGCGGCCACCGCGTGCTCCTTGATCACCCGGTGGGCCTCCTCGCGGCCCACCCCGGCGCGCACGGCCGCCACCAGGGCGGTGGTGGTGGCCAGGAAGGGCAGCTCGCGGGCCAGGTCGCGCTCGATCACGGCCGGGAAGGGAGCCAGCTCGTCGAGCACCGTGAGGAACGCCTGGTAGAGGCCGTCGACGGCCATGAAAGCGCCCGGCAGGGCCACGCGGCGGACGACCGAGTCGGACACGTCGCCCTCGTTCCACTGGTGGCCGCTGATGGCCGTGACCATGGCCAGGTGGCCGCCGACCACCGCGGCCAGGCCGCAGATGCGCTCACACGTACGGGCGTTCATCTTGTGGGGCATGGCCGACGAGCCCACCTGGCCAGCCGAGAAGCCCTCGGTGACGAGGTCGAGGCCGGCCATGAGGCGCAGGGTGGTGGCCAGCGACGCCGGGGCGGAGGTCGCCTGGACGAGGGCCGACACCGCGTCGAAGTCGAGCGACCGGGGATAGACCTGGCCGGTCGACAGGAACGAACGCTCGAACCCCAAGTGGCGGGCCACGGCCTCCTGCAGGGCCCGGAGCCGTTCAGGGCTCCCGCCCAGCAGGGCCAACTGGTCCTGGGCGGTGCCCACCGGGCCGGTGAGGCCCCGGAGCGGGTAGCGGTCGATCAGGTCCTGGAGACGGTCGAAGGCCACCAGCAGTTCGTCCCCGGCCGTGGCCCACCGTTTTCCGAGAGTCGTGACCTGGGCGGCCACGTTGTGGGTCCGCCCGACGACGGCCAGGGTGGCGTGCTCGGCGGCCAGCTCGCCCAGGCGCACGAGGGCCGAGACCATCCGGTCGCGTACCAGCACCAGGGCGCTGCGCACCTGGAGCTGCTCGACGTTCTCGGTCAGGTCGCGCGACGTCATGGCCTTGTGGACGTGCTCGTGGCCGGCCAGGGCGCAGAACTCGTCGATCCGGGCCTTCACGTCATGGCGGGTGACCCGCTCCCGGGCCTCGATCGAAGCCAGGTCGACATGGTCGACGACGGCCTCGTAGTCCTCCACCACCCCGTCGGGGACGTCCACCCCGAGGTCGCGCTGAGCCCGGAGCACAGCCAGCCACAGCCGCCGTTCGAGCACGACCTTGTGCCGGGGCGACCACAGCAGGGCCATCTCGGCCGAGGCGTACCGGGCCGCTAGGACGTCGGGGACGATGTCGGGAACGGTCCCCCCGCCCGGACCTGTCGCGCTCACGGGCGGGGCCCGTGGTCCCGGGCGACAAGTACGGTCAACGGCCGGCCGCCCGCCGTTCGTCGAGGCGGGTGGCGATCTCGGGGTCGGTGATGGCCATCATCTGGGCCACCAGGAGAGCGGCGTTGACCGAGCCGTCGATGGCCACCGTGGCCACCGGGATGCCCCGGGGCATCTGCACGGTGGCGTAGAGGGCGTCGACACCGTTCAGGGCGCTGCCGGACAGCGGTACGCCGACGACCGGCAGGGTCGTATTAGCGGCCACCGCTCCGGCCAGGTGGGCGGCCATGCCCGCCCCGCAGATGAGAGCGCCGTAGCCGTTGGCCCGGGCCGACCGGGCGAACTCGGCCACCTGGGCCGGGGTGCGGTGGGCCGACATGACGTGCTCGGTGGCCTCGATCCCCATCTCGGCCAGGGTGGCCACCGCTCCGGCCATCTTGTCGCGGTCGTTGGGCGAACCCATCAGCACGGCGACCTTCAACTAACCGACCTCCCCTGTGGCGGCCGCGGCGGCGATGTCGCGGCGGAACTGGACACCGGGCCACGAGATGAGCCCGGCCGCTTCGTAGGCCCGGGCCCGGGCCTCGGTCAGGTCCCGGCCCAGGGCGGTGACGTTCAACACCCGCCCCCCAGCCGTGACCAAGCCCTCGCCCCCGTCGGCCGGGCCGCCTGGGCCGCCACCGGTAGCCCCCCCGGTCCCGGCACGGGTGACCCCGGCGTAGAACACGCTCACGCCGGGCACGGCCGCGGCGGCCTCCAGGCCGGCGATGGGGTCACCGGTGCGGGGCGCCGACGGGTAACCACCGGCGGCCAGCACGACGGTCACGGCTGCCCGCTCGTCCCACACCGGCGCCGTGCGCAGGTCACCGTGAGCCGCCTCGGCCAGAAGTTCGGCGAGGTCGCCGGTGTAGCGGGGCAGCACGACCTGGGTCTCGGGGTCGCCGAAGCGCACGTTGTACTCCAGCACCTTGGGGCCGTCGGGCGTGAGCATGAGCCCGCAGTACAGCACACCCCGGTAGTCGGTCCCCTGGGCCCCGAGCGCGGCCAGGGTGGGCCCGACGGCCCGTTCCATGACCTCGTCGACCAGGTCCTTGCCCGCTCCCGGGACGGGCGAGTAGGCCCCCATGCCGCCGGTGTTGGGCCCGGCATCGCCGTCGAGCAGGCGCTTGAAGTCTTGCGCCGGCTCGAGGGGGACGGCCCGCTGCCCGTCGCACACGCACAACAGGGAGACCTCGGGCCCCGACAGTCCCTCCTCGACGACCACCCGCCGGCCGGCCTCGCCGAAGGCCGCGCCGCTCAGCTTGGCCTCGATGTCGGCCTCGGCCTCGGCGAGCGACGAGGTCACCAGCACGCCCTTGCCGGCGGCCAGGCCGTCGGTCTTGACGACCCAGGGCGGCGGGAGAGAGCGCAGGAGCTCGATGGCCGGGCCGGCCTCGGTGAACACCCCGTAGCGGGCCGTCGGTACCCCCGCCGATGCCAGGAGCTGCTTCATCCACGCCTTGGACCCCTCCAGCCGGGCGCCGTCGGCCCCCGGCCCGAACACCGCCTTGCCCTGGGCCCGCAGGCGGTCGGCCAGGCCGTCGACCAGGGGCACCTCAGGGCCGATGACGAACAGGTCGGCATCGATCTCGGTGGGCGGCCGGGGGGTCGATCCCGGTATGCCGGCGTTGCCGGGCGTGACCACGACGTGGTGGCCAGGGCGGGCCAGGGCGCCGGCCAGAGCGTGCTCCCGGCCGCCCCCGCCGACCACGCACACTCGCATCAGAGCACCAGGACGCCGGGGCCCACGCCCCAGCCGTCCTCCCCCTCGTCGTCGTCGAAGTCGCCGTGGCCGTGGCCGTGGCCGTCGTGGCTGAGCGGGACCATGGGCGTGCGGATGAACTGGTCGCGCTCGGGCCCGACACCCACCATCGTGATGGGCACGCCCACCTGGCGGGCCAGGAAGTAGACGTAGTCCTGGGCCGGGGCCGGGAGCTGGTCCCAGTCGGTGAAAGCCGTGAGGTCGACGTTCCACCCCGGCAGTTCCTCGTAGATGGGCTTGACCTTGTGCAGGACTGACTGGTGGTAGGGCATGTGGTCGAAGCGCTGGCCGTCGGCCTCGTAGCCGACGCACACCCGCACGGTGTCGAAGGAGTCGAGCACGTCGAGCTTGGTCAGCGAGATCTCGGTCAGCGAGTTGAGCCGGGCCGCCTGGCGAAGCATCACCGCGTCGAACCACCCGGGACGGCGCTGGCGCCCGGTGACCGTGCCGAACTCGCGTCCCCGGTCGACGAACGTGTCGGCCAGCTCGCCGTCGAGCTCGGTGGGGAACGGTCCCGACCCGACCCGGGTTACGTAAGCCTTGGCGATGCCGATCACCCGGTCGATGGCGCCCGGGCCCACGCCCGCCCCGATGCACGCCCCCCCGGCCACCGGGTTGGACGACGTGACAAATGGATAGGTGCCGTGGTCGAGGTCCAAGAAGGTGGCCTGAGCCCCCTCGAAGAGCACGTTGGCCCCGGCGTCGAGGGCGTCGTGGACGAGGCCCACGGTGTCGTCGATCATGGGCGCCAGCCGGGGGGCCAGCTCGCCCAGGTAGCGGTCGGCGATCTCGTCGGCCGACAGGGCCAGGCGGTTGTAGACCTTGGCCAAGACGAGGTTCTTCTCTTTGAGGACCACCTCGAGCTTCTCGCGGAAGATCTTGGGGTCGAGCAGGTCCTGTACCCGCAGCCCGACCCGGGCCGCCTTGTCGGCGTAGGCCGGGCCGATGCCCCGCTTGGTCGTGCCCAGCTTGTTCTTGCCCAGGTGACGCTCGGTGAGGCGGTCGAGCTCGAGGTGGTAGGGCATGATCAGGTGGGCGTTGCCGCTCACCCGCAACCGGCTGGTGTCGACACCCCGGGAGGCGAGCATGTCGAGCTCTTCGAGAAGGACCCCGGGCTCGACGACGACCCCGTTGCCGATCACGGCCGTCACCCACGGGTAGAGGATGCCGCTGGGCACAAGCTGGAGGGCGAAGCGCTCCTCGCCCACGACGATGGTGTGACCGGCATTGTGGCCGCCCTGGTAGCGGACGACCATCTGCATCTCTTTGGCTAGTAGGTCAGTGACCTTGCCCTTGCCCTCGTCGCCCCATTGGGTGCCCACTACCACTGTTCCGGGCACGCGCGACTCCTCCAGACGTGCACTGCTGCGGTCCGGTCAGTGTAGCTCCGGCGGGACCGGGGGACGGGGAATTACGTCCACCAGCCGGTAGATGGGGGGACGGCCTTGGGCTCCGGCCGTGCACGTGAGCAGCCGGGGCGCACCGGCGTCGACGGCCACGCGAACCTCCACCTCCTCGGGCCCGCCGCCCACGGTGAACCGGGCGTGGACTTCGCCGGTGCCCCCCTCCCGGTGCCACCCCTGGAGGGCCACGGCTTCGACACCCATTTCGCCCGTCTCCCGGCGCAGGAACGCCTCGGCCGCCTGCACGGCGAACGGGTCGCCGGCCCGGCCCCGGTAGTGGTCCAGGTCGATGCGCCCGGCCTCGTAGGCGGCCACGGCGGCGGCCGCCTCCTCGGGGCCCAGCCTCCCGAAGTAGAGGCCGTGGGGCAGGCAGATGAGGTTGGCCGCGAAGCGGTCGCCGCCGATGTGGGAGCACTCCCAGACCTGCCCCGGGCGCCCGGCGGCCGAGAGGGAACGGGCCACCGGGCGGCCCAGGCGCGCACAGCAGGGGTCGTGGCGGCCGTTGGTGCACACCAGATAGAGGGGCCGTGGCCAGGGCCGGCCGAAGCCCGCGGGCTCGGGGCGGGTGAAGGCGGCCAGGTCGACGCCCGCCAAGTCCCGGGGATGGTCGAGCACGCGGTGCTCGGTCCACGGGCGGGCGCGCCCTGAGTGGCAGGCGAAGGCGTGCCGTCCCTCCTCCAGGTGGCGGTCGGTACGGCGGAGCAGGACGATGCGGGCCCCGTGGGCGCGGGCCGCGGGCACCAGGGCGCGGGCCAGCCTCCGGGGGAACCGGCTCTCGAACAGGGCGTCTGGGCCCCAGGCTCCGGGCTGTTCGACCAGCAGCCAGCCTCGGACCAGCGAAGCCGTCCCCGCCACCGGCTCGTCCAGGGCCGCCGAGGTGTCGGCGCAGGGGTCAGCCACCGCCGGGGACGATCTCCAGTACCCCTTCGAGCACGAGGCGGCGGACCAGCACGCGGCGGCTGGCTTCGTCCACCATGTCAGCCAGGTCGCCGAGGGCGAACGTGTCCCCCGCGGTCACCCGGGCCAGCACCGGGGACAGGGCGGCGGGCATGCGCAGCGTCCGTTGCCCGACCCTCATCTCGACCTTCTCCGGGCCGGTCGAGAGGTGGCAGACGGCGGTCGGGCGCGGGCGCAGGCGGGTGGTGTCGTCGAGGCCGTCGAGGGCGAGGACCTGGGCGAGCTGGCCGGTGAGCACCGGTGGGCGCCCCGCCCAGAAGCGCTGGACCGTGCGGGCGGCCACCGCGTCGGTGTCGAAGGAAGCGAGGCTCTTGGCCACGGCGTCCAGGGCCTCGCGGGCCCCGGCGGCCAGCGCCCGCTCGTCGTGGGCCCAGCCCGGCGGCAGCGACCGCCGCAGTTCGGGTTCGTCGGCCGTGGCCGCCAGGGCGGCGTGGACGACGTCGTGCCACGTCTGGGCGTGCACCCCCACCGTGAGGTGGGCCGACACGCCCTCCTGGGCGGTGGCCGAGTGCAGGAAGCCGCGCGGCACGTAGAGGCAGTCCCCGGCGGCCACGTGGGGGGCGGCGATGGCCGGGCCCGCGGCCTGGCGGCGCGTGGACCAGGGTTGGCTGGGCAGCGGGTCGGGCCACACCGGCGGGTGGACGGACCACGACTTGGTCCCCGCCAGTTGCAGGACGAACACGTCGTGGGTGTCGTAGTGCACATCCAGGCCCCGCGACCCCGCAGGGGTGACGTAGGCGTTGACCTGGACGGGGAAGGTCAGCTCGTGCTCGAGGGAGCGGCAGAAGCTGGCCAGCGGGGGCCAGGACCGCTGGAGCCCCTGGAGGACGATGGTGGCCCCGGCCGCGAACTCCTGGAGCACGAGGCGGGGGTCGCCCACGCCCGGCACGTCCCGGCCGCCCACCCGGGCCGAGCGGGAGTAGCGCGCCGGGTCGACCGGCTTGCCGTCGCGGACCAGCCGGAAGGTCGGGGACCGGGCAAAGGACGACGACACCAGCCGGTCGACGTCGTCGAGGGACAACAGGTCGGCGAACGCCGCCTGGTCAGCGCCCTCGACATGCAGCGGCGACTGGGCCCAGTGGTGGTCGAGGAACGCCTGGGTGTCGCCCACGCACCGGCTCAGCGCCGGCCATCGCCCTGTCAGCTGTCGGTGCCGTCCGAGTCGGCGTCGGTGCCGTCGGAGTCGCTGTCGCTGTCGTCCGAGTCCGAGTCGGTGCCGTCGGAGTCACTGTCGCGGTCGTCCGAGTCAGCGGTGTCAGCCGCGTCGGTGGTGTCGGTCGCGTCGGTGGTGTCCGTCGCGTCGGTCGTGCCTGCGTCGGTGCCGTCGGCGTCGCTGTCGGTGCCGTCGGCGTCGCTGTCGGTGGCGTCGGGGTCAGCCGAGAGCGTCGGGGACGGCCCCCCGACGGCCTCGATGTCGTCATCGGTCAGGCCGGTGATGATGTCCGTCATTTTCTGACTCTAAACCCTCAAGTCGGCGCGTGGTGCGGCCGATAGATAGGTATGCGGCTCCCGCCCGCCGCAGGGAGAGCGGGGGGCCGAGCTAAGGCCAGGGACGGCGCTTTCCGCCGGGCGACCGTCCCCGCTGCTCGGCCCCCGCCTCCCACTTTCTCCCCGGCGGCCCTCGGTGTCCCCCCGCCGCAGGGCCGCGCCCGAGCGAAAGTCGCCCTCAAGTCCGGCCCGCCTCCCGTCGATGATCTTCAACGCGGCCCCGTGGCCGCACGGAAGGCAGGGGCCCGAGCTCAAGGCCAGGACAGCCCCTCGGGTGACGTCCCCGCCGCTCGGCCCCGCCTTCCGGTACCTTGGTCTCATGGCGGCCGTGACGGTTTTCGTCGATGACGCGGTGAGAGGCGACTTCCCGAGGGTCTGCGCCCGGTCCGGCCAGCCCACCGACCAGATCGTGATCTTCCGGCGCCAGATGGGCGGCATCAGCCCGGCCATGCTGCTGCTCGTCTTCCTCGGCCCGGTCGGCTGGGTCGTGCTCGTGGGCTTCGCCCTGTTCTCCCGCACGGAAACGCTCACCGTCCGCCTGCCCTACGCCCCTCAGGCCTGGCGGCTCGACCGCCGGCTGCGGGGCGCGTCGCTGACGGTCGGGGTCATCGGGGTAGCCGCCCTGGTGGCCAGCTTCGGTTTCGTCCCCCTCGGGCAGGGGACCGGCTGGCTGGCCACCGGGTTGGCCGCCCTCGCCATAGCGGCCGCCATCGAGATCGGCCGGCGCTTCGACGACCCCCGCCTGGACCTCGACGCCTCCCGCCGCTGGGTCACGCTCACCAACGTGCACCCCGCGTTCGTCGAGGCCACCCTGGCCCGGGTGAGCCGGTACACCTCACACTGAACCGGTGTCCTAACGTGCCAGCAACGGCCCGTTTCGCACACACCGGTTCGCCGGCGGCTCGGCGGACCGGGCACGCCGGTCACTTCAGGACGAGGTCGTCGCCCGCCACCTCGACGCGCACGGTGTCGCCCTCGGAGTAATAACCGGCCAGCAGCTCCAGGGCCAGGGGGTCGGCGATCTCCCGCTGGATCACCCGCTTGAGGGGGCGGGCGCCGTAGGCGGGGTCGTAGCCCTTGGCCGCCAGCAGCGAAGCGGCCTCGTCGCTGACCTCCAGGGCTAGGCGCCGGACGGCCAGGCGGTCCCGGAGCTGGCGTAGCTGGATGTGCACGATCTGTTCGATGTCGTCCCGCCCGAGCTGGCGGAACTGCACGATCTCGTCGATCCGGTTGAGGAACTCGGGACGGAAGAAGCTCTCGGGGCTGACGGCCAGGTTGGACGTCATGATCAGGACCACGTTGGTGAAGTCGACCGTCCGGCCCTGGCCATCGGTGAGGCGCCCGTCGTCGAGCACCTGGAGCAGCACGTTGAACACCTCGTGGTGGGCCTTCTCGATCTCGTCGAGAAGCACCACGGCGTAAGGCCGGCGGCGGACCGCCTCGGTGAGCTGGCCCCCCTCGTCGTAGCCGACGTAGCCCGGGGGTGCCCCGACGAGGCGGGACACGGTGTGCTTTTCCTGGTACTCGCTCATGTCGATGCGGACCATGGCCCGCTCGTCGTCGAACAGGAACTCGGCCAGCGCCCGGGCCAGCTCGGTCTTGCCCACCCCGGTGGGGCCCAGGAACAGGAACGAGCCGATGGGCCGGTGGGGGTCGGACAGGCCGCTGCGGGACCGGCGGATGGCGTTGGCCACGGCCGAGACGGCGGCGTCCTGGCCGATGACCCGCTCGTGCAGCTTGTCCTCCATACGGATGAGCTTCTGGACCTCGCCCTCCATGAGGCGGGCCACGGGGACGCCCGTCCAGCGGCTCACGACCTCGGCCACGTCCTCGGCGTCGACCTCCTCCTTGAGCATCTTCTGGTTGGCCTGGAGGGCGGCCAGGGCCGCGCTGGCCTCGTCCACCTTTCGCATGAGGTCGGGGAGCTCACCGAAGCGCACCGAGGCGGCCTTCTCCAGGTCGCCCTCGCGTTCGTAGCGCTCGACGTCGGCCCGCTTGTTCTCCAGTTCCTCCTTGAGGGCGCGGATGCGACCGATGGCGTCCTTCTCGGACTGCCAGTGGGCCTTCATGGCGTCGGTCTGCTCCCGCAGGTTGGCCAGCTCAACGTCGAGGGCGCCGAGGCGTTCGGCACTGGCCGTGTCGGTCTCTTTGGCCAGGGCCACCCGCTCGATCTCCAACTGGCGGATGCGGCGCTCGACCACGTCGATCTCGGTCGGCAGCGAGTCGATCTCGATGCGCAGGCGGCTGGCGGCCTCGTCGACGAGGTCGATGGCCTTGTCGGGCAGGAACCGTCCCGTCAGGTAGCGGTTGGACAGCACGGCCGCGGCTACCAGGGCGGCGTCTTGGATGCGGACGCCGTGGTGCACCTCGTAGCGCTCCTTGAGGCCCCGGAGGATGGCTATGGAGTCCTCCACGGAGGGCTCGCCCACGTGGACGGGCTGGAACCGCCGTTCGAGGGCCGCGTCCTTTTCGACGTGCTTGCGGTACTCGTCGAGGGTCGTGGCCCCGATCATGCGCAGTTCGCCCCGGGCCAGCATGGGCTTGAGCATGTTGGAGGCGTCCATGGCGCCTTCGGCAGCCCCGGCGCCGACGACCGTGTGCATCTCGTCGATGAAGGTGATGACCTCGCCCTGGGAGTCGACGATCTCCTTGAGGACGGCCTTGAGCCGTTCCTCGAACTCGCCCCGGTACTTGGACCCGGCGACCATGGAACCCAGGTCGAGGGCTATGACCCGCTTGCCCTTGAGACCCTCGGGCACGTCGTGCTCGACGATGCGCCGGGCCAGGCCCTCGACGATGGCCGTCTTGCCGACCCCCGGTTCGCCGATGAGGACGGGGTTGTTCTTGGTGCGCCGGGAGAGCACCTGGATCACCCGGCGGATCTCCTCGTCGCGCCCGATGACCGGGTCGAGCTTCTGCTGGCGGGCCGCTTCGGTCAGATCGCGCCCGAACCGCTCGAGGGCTGCGTAGGTCGACTCCGGGTTCTGGCTCGTTACCCGGTGACTGCCCCGGACCTCGCGCAGCACGTTGAGCAGGTCCTCACGAGTCACCCCGATGCGCTCGGCCATGGCCAGCAACAGGTGCTCGGTCGAGATGTACTCGTCGTGCAGGCCCTCGCGTTCTTGGTCGGCCTGGTTGAGCAGGTCCCGGGTCTCCCGGGAGATCTGGGGGTCGGCGCCCCCGTAGGCCCGCCCCAGCTTGGCCAGGGCGTCCTCCACCTTGTTGCGCAACGTGGGGGGCGAGACGCCGGCCCGCTGGAGGGTGGGGAGCACGACCCCCGCTTCTTGGCCGAGCAGGGCCGACAGCACGTGGTCGGGCGTGACCTCGGGGTGGCTGCGCTGGCGGGCCAGTTCGACGGCCGCCTGTACGGCCTCTTGGGTCTTCAGGGTCCAGCGGTTGGGGTCCAGTGCCATCTACGTTGCCCTCGCTCTTAGGAAACTTGCCAACACCGGAATCAACTTTGGCCGGGTCCTAATGCTTCCCCGTTATTCGCCATCCCGGTCGGGTTCGGTGGCCGCCGCCCGCTCGGCCTCGGCCGCCCGCAGTGACTGCACCATCGGGTCGTCGGGATCGGGCTCGAACAGCTTGGACAGCAAGCGCTTAGGAGGCGGCGGGAGGAAGTCGTCCGAGGGGGCTCGGGTCACCGCCGGCTCCGGCGGTGGCGGGGTCGAGAACTCCTCGTCGATGAGCTCCTTCAGCCAGACCGACTCGTCGGCGGCCGCGGCCAGCGCCTCTCTCGGGATGACCAGGTCCTCGTCGAGCAGGTCGTCGAAAGCCCCCGGTTGCCCGACCGGCTCCTCGTCGAACCACAGCTCCTCGGGCCCGAACGTCTCCACCGGTCCCGCCCGCCCCGGGCCGGCGGGTCCCGGCGCGGCAGCCGGCAGGGGGGGTTTCGGGGGGGTGGAGGCCGGCCCTGGCTGGGGCGCGGGGCCCGCGCCGGGCGGCGGGGCGGCGGGCGGGCCAGGCGCCGGA